>SXWG01000104.1 GCA_005789925.1 Actinomycetota bacterium
TCACTCCGAAAGCAACCAAAACGACTCCGAAACCGAAAATGACGAGAAAGACAGTCCGCATTGCCGTTCTTTGAGCACGTCTCGTACGCGGTAGTTGAGATCAGGCAGCACGGACTCAGAGCAAACGAGGAAACGCGACGTGAGAAGCCGAGCAAGTGAATTGGAGTAACTGACACCCCTTCAACGAGGGCCGGGCCGGCAAGCAGTGACGCTGCGACAATCATTGAGGTACTGAATCGAGTCTTCTTGGACATATGCAGACCAGAGGTCAGCCGAGACTCTTGCTCTGCCTAGCTCCAATGGGTACCGTTCAGATATGAAACTGACGCGGATGGTGATGTCGCTGGCTGTGGTCACCGGAGTGGTCGGTTGTGTGGTCGGTGACGCCAGCGCCGCGAAGGAATTCGACCCGGGTGACTTTGAGGTCACCATGAACCGGACCAACTCGGGGATGGGCCAGTCAAAGCCGACGATGACATGTGACGTGAGTGGGCAGAAGATGGTCATTCAGGACTACTTCACCAACGTCCTCCAGAAGTGGACGCCAGCACAGGGTCAACCAGCCCCGGTGGGTTGTGCGTCCTCACAAGAGTCCACCATGACGAATGCTGCATTGTCGGGCTCTGTCACGAACAAGACCGTCGGCGCTGGGGATATCACTCAAACCTGCGACATGCGACAGGAGATGGACACGTCATTCACTCTTGCTGCGACGATGTCGACCACACAAGGAACACCTCCGACCTTTGCAGTTTCGAACTTCAAGACGGTAATGGACGGTTATCAAGCCTGCGCGTGGGCAATGACATTCAAGGATGTTTCCGTGACGAAGTTGTCGGGGACCATCGAGCAGACCTTCAGCTTCTCCAACGACACTGCTTCAGTGACATGTCCACCTGAATACGACGGCATGAAGTCAATGGGGGCACTCACCTGTGTGCCCATCGTGATGAACGCCAAGGTATTCGTGGTCGGCGGTGCAGGAGAGTACGCAGGTACGGGCGGAACCGGCTCGTTCTCGAATACAAACATCGCCCCGATCATGATTCCGAACTTCGGTGCATCGAAACAATCGGCCGGGGCATCGGTGATATTGTCCGCTGTGTCGAAAGCGTTTGCCTCCGCCAGCGTCCACACTCTTCCGGCGGGTGACAGAATGAAACTGACCTTGAAAACCGGCGCCAAGCCTGCCGTTCGACTTGTGAGTCCAGCACGGACCGGCACCAGTCGAACCCTCGGAGTGGGTCCTGACGGAGCGACGCCGCTCACCGTGAAGTTGTCAGCGGCCCCGGGAGCGTCGTGTGGAATTCGTGCCAAATCGGGGGCGAAGGCAAAGAGCGTTCTCGCGCCCAAGGCTGACGCCGACGGTGCCATTTCCACGACCGTCACAGCAGCCTCATTGCGCTCAACATTGGGCGTGAAAGCTGGGTCCAAGGTGTCGCTTAGTGTGTCGTGTGTCGTCGGGGTACAGCGTGCCACTACGACACAAACCGTCACACTCGGCGCATAGGGGGAATCACATGGCAACGACAGTGGGTCAGTACTGCATCAACGTCACGAACATCGAGGCATCTGAGAAGTTCTACACAGAGATCGTCGGGTTGAAAGTGCAGTCACGCACCGAAATTCCCGGCGTCCACGAAATCGTCCTAGCGGCCGACCAAGGTGGTGGACGTCTTCAATTGGCAGAGCATCACGAGACACCGAAGCCGATTGACCACGGCTGGGCGCTCTGGAAGATCTATTTCAACGTCGACGATTGTGTGGCTGTTCACGACGCAGCAGTTGCTGCGGGTTTCACTTCGACAATGGAACCGAAGCGGCTTGATCGTTGGCCGGTGACGGTCGCATTTATCGTCGATCCTGATGGATACACCATTGAGTTGATACAGCATCACCGCGACTGAGGAAGCGAACGCCAGTCGCCCATCGCGTACGACGTCATAGAGAGTGAACCGAAGGTGTAGCCCTCGGCAAACGTCGACAACTTCCGCCCCGACGCCTCAGCAAGCCCTGCGACATATAGAAGTGGGATGAAGTGCTCCGGGGTCGGGGCAACTGTGCGGAAGAGTCGGTGCTGTTGTATCGAGGCCAGATTGGCGGGTTGCGTGGTCACAATTTGTCGTACTTCTCCATCGAACTGCTCTGCCCATTCGAATCCACTGTCAACCATCGACCAGTCGATGAGGCCGAGGTTGTGTACGACGTTTCCTGAACCGAGCACCATCACGTCCTCGTCAACGAGAGGGGCAAGGCAAGCTCCTATCTGCATGTGCGTGGCGAACGATGCACGCGCGTCAATGGACAACTGCACGACGGGCACGTCGGCTCGCGGATAGAGGTGGGCGAGCACGGACCACGTTCCATGATCAAGCCCCCAGTCGTGAGTGTCGGCTGTTGCATCGAATGACGAGAGCAACGAGACAATGTCGTTAGCGAGGCTGACATCACCAGCCGCTGGATAATCAAACCGTGACAGCTTGTCGGGAAAGCCACGAAAGTCATGGATCGTGCGTGGGTGCGACATGGCTGTAACTGCTGTCCTATCGATGTACCAATGCGCAGACACCGCGACGATCGCACGTGGCGTGGGAAGAGACGCCGATATTTCACGCCAAGCGGTGGTGAACTGGTTCACTTCGAATGTGTTCATCGGGCTTCCGTGGCCGATGAACAGTGAACTGCCGTGTTTATCGTTCATTGATTGAGTCCGGGGTGCTCGTCCACTGTGGTGGACGCTTTTCCAGGTAGGCACGAACACTTTCGCGAGCATCATCTAGTTCCATGAGGCGAAGGTGAAGATCGGTTTCGAGGGTGTTCATCTCGTCTGGCGTCGATTGCCACGTGCTCCACAGCGCTGCTTTGCTGGCAGCAGCCGATGCTGGTGACACGTTGACCACGATGTCCCTAGCAATCTCTTGAGCACGCGACAACACGTCGGCATGTGGGAGCACTTCACCGCATAAACCCATGCGGAGTGCGTCATCTCCGTTGAATGTCCGACCCGTGAGCAGAATGTCGGCCGCATTGGCAAAACCGACGATGCGCGGAAGAGTCCAATGCGACATGGCATCACCGAGCATCCCTCGTCGCACTTGAACGATGCCATATTTGGCCTCTCTGGCGAAGATGCGGATGTCGCAATGCAATGTGAGGGTGAGGCCGATGCCGACAGCATGGCCATTCACAGCAGCGATCACTGGTTTGCGGACATTCCACGCCGGGTATGACACGCCAGCCGAAGAAAATGTTGTTGCTTCACGAGGCTTGAAAGTGTCGTCTCCAGACGACATGTCTGCGCCGGCACAAAAGGCTGGAGGAGTGCCTGTGAGGATGACCACTCGGACGTCGTCGTTCACGTCGCATTCTTGAAACGCTCTGGACAACTCGTCACCCATTCCGTCACCGAACGCATTGCGGACCTCAGGTCTGTTCAGCGTGATTGTCGCAATGTGCTCGTCCACGTCGAAGCGAATGGTTCGGTAGGTCATGTAGAACGCACCGCTGCAAACGCTTCGACGAATTCAGCAAGGAGGTCATCGTCGGGACTGAACGCGGGAAAATAGGCGCACACACGGTTCGCAAAACTGCCGACACGTGCGACAATCTGCTCGGCGCATTGTCGTGGAGTGCCGTAGACGCCGATGCGTCCCATCAAGTCGTCAGAGATGAGACCACTCATTTCCATCCATTCACCCCGTTTCGACATCTCATTCAGCCGCGGTTGAAGGTCTCCGTGGTCTTCCGCGTCGAGAACGGTTCGATACGAAGGTGTCGAACCGTAAAAAGCCATCAAGGTCTTGATGTTGCGCGCTCGTTCCAGCTCTTCATCGGTGCGTCCCATGCCAACGATGATTTCGGCGATCAGTTCGATGTCATCGTCTGCCCGGCCCGATGATGAGAGCCCCCTTGTGACCGCAGGCAATGTGACCGTCTCTAAATGGCGCGCAGAATTGAAAGGCATGATGAGGATGCCGTCAGACACCGACGCAGCCATTTCTGTCATTTTCGGCCCGAGTGCTCCGACTAACACCTTCGGTACCCCGTAGGGGTTCGGCCCCGGATTGAAGTTTGGAGTCATCAGGGTGTGTCGTGTGAATCGCCCCTCATAACGAAGTTGGGTGCCGTGTTGCCACGAGTCGAGGATGGCTTTAGTTGCTTGCACCCATTCACCCATGCGTGTGACGGGTTCAGACCATGTCGATCCGTATCGCTTCTCAATATGTGGCCTGATCTGAGACCCGAGGCCGAGACGGAATCGACCGTGCGACAGCTGCCCCAGGTCCCATGCCGCATGAGCAAGATGGAGAGGACTACGGGGAAAAGCAATTGCGACGTTCGTCATCAGATCAAGCGAGCAGGCTGGTGCTGCGGCCACCAATGGAAAGAACAAGTCGTGAGCATTCTCGAATGTGAAGATGCCGTCGACACCGAGTGTCTCGAGTTCCGCGGCTCGCTGCGCGGCATTGTCGAGTGGCGCGTTGAGCCACACGTCCAACTTCATGCCACTCACAGAAGTAGACGGTAGTCCGGTGGCGTCCTGCGACAGTACGTGCTCTTGGTCAGGCGGCTTGGATGCGGCGTGAGATGTCGTTGCACTCTTCACACACTGACTCGGGAAGAATTCCGACACGCATCATGGCGTAGAACATCTTGCAACCGATGCAAACTCCCGCAAAAGCCTCGAGGCTTGCAGCAGCCGCAAGCATCGCAATGACGACGCGCGACGTCGTGCCAAGGTCGAGCAACAACAGGATGCTTGCGGTTACAGAGAATGCAGCACCAATTCCTTGGGCGAATCGTTTCGGTGGCCCTGGGCAGAGCTTGTGCTTGACGTTGATGCGGGGCACGAGGACTTTTGTGGCGAGAAGTCCGAGCGGGCTGAACCGCGGTCCCGAGAGGACTCGAGCAATGAAACCGTAGGTGAGGGGCACGAGGATCCACCCGTTACCTGTTGCGACATAAGCGACGGACATGGCGACAGCACCAGTGGCGACGAGGCGCGCAGCCGTCTCGTTGACAATGGAGGGGAAAGACAGAATCGAGGCCACAACGTGAGCCTACGGCCGCGCTAGTTGCGCGGCACTGTGTGTCTAGGCCGCGCTAGTTGCGCGGCACTTTGCTCCATGGCAGGTCTTTGTCGGCGCGTGGCTCTCCTGGAAGGCCGAGAACCTGCTCGCCAAGGATGTTGCGCATGATCTCGCTCGTTCCACCCTCGATGGAGTTCGCTCGTGCGCGCAGGAACGAGTGGCGAACGCCACCTTCTGCACCGTCCACCGACACTTGCTCGGGGCGACGGAAGGTGAAGTCGTAACCGATCATTCCGTTCGCACCCATCAGTTCGACAGAGAACTCGGTGACCTTTTTGTTGAATTCCGCCAGCATCAGCTTCGCGATAGAGCCTTCAGGGCCTGGGTTGCCGGCTCGAGCAAGCTGAGAAGCGCGTGCGTTTGTCATGCGCAAGACTTCGCTCTTGCAGTACAACTGCATGAGGCGGTCGAGTTGAGCAGCACTTTGTTGGTCTGCAGGAAGCTCGTGCCAAATCTTGATGGCTTCATCAATCGGGCCCTTGCGCTTCGGGTTGTTCCCGCCACCTCCGCCGATTGCGGTGCGCTCATTCATGAGAGTGGTGAGCGCCACGCGCCAGCCTTCGCCGACGTCGCCGATGCGGTGCGCGTCAGGCACACGTGCGTCGGTCATATAGACCTCGTTGAACTCAGCTTCGCCGGTGATCTGGCGCAAGGGGCGAACTTCAACCCCTGGCGCATGCATGTTGATGGCGAAATACGTCATGCCCTTGTGCTTCGGCTGGTCTGGGTCGGTACGCGCAACCAACATTCCCCAGTCAGCGAGATGAGCAAGTGTGTTCCACACCTTCTGTCCATTCATGACCCATTCGTCGCCGTCACGAACTGCTTTTGTTCCGAGACCAGCGAAGTCACTGCCTGAGCCGGGCTCTGAGAACAACTGGCACCACTTTTCCTCACCGGTGTACATCGGTCGCAGGAAACGGGTCTTTACTTCTTCGCTGCCGTGGGTGACAATCGTCGGTCCGGCAAGTGCGATGAAGAATGTCGCGGGATCTTGTGCTTTCGCACCTGCCTTACGACAACTTTCTTCAACAAGTCTGTTCAAGTTCGGGCGAAGTCCAAGTCCGCCATGACCCTTCGGAAAGTGAACCCATGCGAGACCGTGGTCGAAGCGCGCACCGCGGAAGGTGCGATCGTCGACAGACTTCGGATCAAACTTGGTCAACAATTCGTCAAGTGCTGCTTCAACGAGGGCTAGTTGCTCGTCTGCTGAGGTCTCGAGGAGGGTCATGTCCTCAGTCTTGCAAGAAAGTAGGTCGGAGGCTGAAACCGAGCCTCGAGTGCCACATCAGCGATCTCAGCGGAGGGGTGGTTCTTCGTCACGCTCAAAACGGCTGTATCGATGAATCCCCATGTCGGCCAGCTCGTGATATGCGCGCACGAGCCTGACGGGCCGGTCGAATCGTCGGTCGAACTCGCTCTGGAGTTTCTGTTGAAAGTCGACACTTCCGACCGTGTCCCATGCCTCCATGGACTCCCAGACGAACACGATCGTCACCTGTCCCGGACGTGAATCGTTCAGCCACACCTCTTTCGAGAGAAACGGAATGCGTTCGAGTCCTAGGTCGAAAGCTTCTTTCAAGGTCCAGATCTCATGATCCAATTCGAGAAAGAGGTCAAGGTCCTCTGGTGCGACTTCAAAGACGAGCACTTCGACAGGAAGTCGCTCTCCGTGAACGTATGAGTACGCGTCGGGCGTCGGAGATGAATGAGCACTCATCGGAGCCATTTTTCTGCATTACCGATGGCGCGCACGTCAATCTGTTCGAACATGAGGAGGATGACGGTGTTCACGCCAAGTGACTCCCACTGGCCGATTCGTTCGTCTCGTCCACTGAGCAGGTCTTTGCTGAAGCGTTCCCACACGCTGACATGGAACTCACCAGTTCGACCACTTCGTCCGTGAGCATCGATGGCGGCCGTCAGTGCGTCTGCACAGATGTCACTGGTGGCGCGAATGTTGACTCCGTTGCTCCGCTCGCCGGCGAGAGTCGCGAGAGCGACACTGTTCACTCCGATGACGACATCTGGTCGGGGATTCGGAAGAGGATAAGTGTCATATTTTGGGTCACGGTTCGGTGACCACATCGCATCAAGTTGGTCGAGTGTCGCGCCAAGAACGGCATGTCGCTCGCGAATAGTCGCAGGTGGGATCATTCCGAGTGTCGTGCGTTCGACCGCAAAATCGTTCTTCGGGCTTCCACCTGCACCGAGTCCGAGTATGTGTCGGCCGTTCGAGATCTCCTGCACGGTCGCCGCAGCATTGGCGAGAAGTCCAGGATTCCGGTTTCCGACATTCACGACGAGCGGACCGATCCGGATTCGCGAAGTGATGGCGGCGAGTGCTCCGA
>SXWG01000105.1 GCA_005789925.1 Actinomycetota bacterium
GTCTGCAGACCGTAGCGACCACCGGTGCGCTCAAGCTCGTGCAACAACGTGGTCATTAGGCGCGCACCACTACAACCGAGTGGGTGACCAAGTGCGATGGCGCCACCATTCGGATTCACAACGTCCATGTTCGGGTGCAATTCCTTTTCCCACGCCAGAACGACCGAAGCGAACGCCTCGTTGATTTCAATGACATCCATGTCGGAGATCTTGAGACCAGCCCGCTCGAGAACTTTGTGCGTCGCCGGAATGGGAGCCGTGAGCATGTATCGCGGATCGTCTCCGGCGAGAGAGAAGTTCACGAAACGTGCACGTGGCTTCAAGCCCAACTGCTTGGCCTTCTCTTCGCTCATGATCAGCAGCGATGCCGCACCATCGGTGATTTGACTGCTGTTGCCTGCAGTCACGCGTCCACCTTCTTCGACACTACGGAAGGATGGCTTCAAGTGACCGAGTGTCTCCATCGTCGTTTCGCGCAGACCTTCATCAGTTGTCATCAACTTGCCTTCGAAATCACTCACGGGAAGAATCTCGCGTTCGAAGCGACCTTCCTTGGTGGCTTGTTGCGCGAGTGTCTGTGAACGCAGACCGAAACGATCCATGTCGTCGCGAGGGATATTCCACTTGTCAGCAATCATCTCCGCTGACACACCTTGTGGCACGAGCCCGCCGACTGGTGCATAACGCGCACTCAACTGCGGGCCGAAGGGAAAGCCGTACTTGCCGTCAGCAACTGCCGAACCCATGGGCACGCGCGTCATGATCTCAACGCCGGAGGCAATGACCACGTCGTACGCACCGGCGATGACACCTTGTGCCGCGAAATGCGCTGCCTGCTGGCTCGAGCCGCACTGACGATCGACAGTGGTGCCAGGAATTGTCTCGGGCAAACCGGCCGCGAGCACCGCATTGCGCGCCACGTTGAGCGATTGCTCACCGACCTGCATAACACATCCCATGATGACGTCTTCGATGAGCACGGGATCAAGTCCGTTGCGCTCGACGAGCGTCTTCAACGTCTCGGCGGCAAGGTCCACCGGGTGCCAGTCCTTCAATTTTCCGTTGCGCTTACCGAGAGGGGTGCGCACTGCGTCGACGATCACTGCTGTTGCCATGCCCAAAGTTTGCACCTTTCGCACACATGTGACCTAGTCGGGGCAGCAGCCCGATGTGGAGGTGGTTCGGGTCAGTCGGCTTCGAGAACCTTGCCGAAGATGCGGTTCAAGGCCACTACATCTGTCTCGGTGAGGCTGTTCGTGAACACGCGGCGCACGATTCGGTAATAGGTGGTGCTGGCCCGCTTCCAGCTGTCGCGACCCTCGCGAGTGAGCACCACAAGTAGACCACGACCGTCGTCGAGCGTGGCGCGCTCACGTGCGACGTATCGAAGCTCTTCAAGCTTGTCGATCTGCCGCGACAGGCTGCTCGGGTGTGCCATCACTTTCTCGGCGAGCTCGTTGAAACGCAATGACCCTTCGTCGTCATCGTGCAATGCATCGAGAATCTCGTACCACGTGAGCAACAGACCATGATCGGTTTCGAGTGCGCGCGACAACATTTTCTGCATCGCAGCATGCGAGGTGAGGAACTCGCGCCACACACGTAGCCGTTCGGGGTCTGGTGCGGCCATGACGACTCAGGCACTCGCCTGCTTTTCGGTAAACCATCGCCGTGCGTCGTCGGGTGCTGTATTTACCGACAACAACGCGCGCGAGGGCATCACCAACTTCGGCATCGACACACCCAGCACTCCGGTCAGTCGATTGTTGGTGACGTACATCGCGCAGAACCTCCCCGATACGACATCACCTGCGACAACTTCGGCATGCGAGTCGACTGTGGTGCGGCCAAGAAACTGAATGCGTGCATCGAACTGATCGCTCCAGAAAAACGGTACTGCCGCATACGCCGATGTCGGCTCACCTTTGCTCGTCGCCAACAGGTTGCGTGCTGCCATCGCACCTTGTTCCGCTGCGTTGGTCCAATGTTCCACTCGCATCAAGGGTTCGATGTCAGCGAACAGCGTGTTCGGCCACCTTGCCACGTCACCAGCGGCGAACACATTCGTCGGCCCAGCACACAACGACGCATCACACACGACACCGTCAGACAACGTGAGCCCACTGCTCTCAAGCCACTCGGTTGCTGGTGCCACGCCGATTCCGACGAGCACAGTGTCGGCAGGCACGATTTCACCATCTGACAACTCGACACCGGTGACCCGATCACCACCGATGATGCGAGCGACTTTCACACCACAGCGAATAGTGACGCCGTTTCGTTCGTGAACAGCGGCCACCGCTGACCCCATGTCAGGCCCCAATGCACGTATGAGGGGTGCTGGAAGGCCTTCGAGCACGGTCACCTGCACACCGCGTTGCGCAGCAGTCGCTGCGGCTTCAAGACCGATGAAACCAGCACCTATGACGACGAGGCGTGAACCTTCGGCTAGGTCATCGCGCAGGGCCGCAGCTTGGTCAAGTGTTCGCAACACATGCACACCAGCAATGTTGGGCTGGTTGTGAAGACGACGCACAGCACCACCAGTGGCGATGATGAGACCGTCGTATGACACCGTGTCGCCGTCGGCGAGCGTCACCGTGTGTGATTTGGTGTCTAAGCGAACAGCTGCAGAACCTGTCTTCCACTGCACATTGAGCTCGGCGATGGCCTCCGGACGTCGCAGAGCAATGCGATCTGCATCCCACTCACCCGACAGAAACTTCTTCGACAACGGCGGCCGGTCATACGGCGCATGTTGTTCGTCGCTGATGCACACGATGTCGCCGCTGAATTCCTCGTGACGCAGGGTCTCGCACGCACGAACACCAGCAAGTGACCCACCGACCACGACTACTCTTTTCATCGTCACGCACATACCTTACGATGAGCATCGTGCCTTTGGTCATACCCGACTCGTCTGATCTTCCCGAAGTTGCTCAACGCATCATCGCCGAGGCACGCGCCATCATCGAACAACGTGGTGAAGCTGCCCTACGTGTGACAGAACTCGCCGAGCGTTGCGAGGTTGCCGTCGGACTTCTGTACCACTACTTCAAAGATCGCAATGACATCATCGCCAATGTTCGCGCACAACAATTCGTCGAGATCGCAGCACGTGACATCGACAACTTCATGAATGCGGTCACCGCCAACACCACGTCCACTGATCTCGGCAACGACACCATCTCCATCTTCGGAGGCGTCGAAGAACCGCAACGTGTCGTCAGTCGGTGGAATCGCCTTGCGGTGTTGTCTGCAGCTCGCCACAACCCCGACTTGTGGAACCGCATCGCTGACGAACAGGCGAAGTTGAACGAAGCGCTGGTGTCGACCATTGAACTCGGCCAGACGATGGGTCTCGTCAATCCGAATCTCGATGCAAAGGCAATCGCCCTCATGGTCGAAGCCATACCCCTCGGACTGGTCCTCGCCGACTTGAGCCCCGAGCGTCGGCCAAGCCCCGAAGCATGGCGAGCAATTGCGACGCGGGTGATCTTCTCCTTTGCCCCTGACGCCTGACCCAAGACCACATCGCCCACTTGAACGGCAACCCTTGACACAAAGGGGCACGGGCCGTAGGTTCCCCACTGAAAACTTTTCATTTGGGGGTAGTCGTGTCTGGTTCTATCAAGCGTCGTCTGGTCGCAGCAGTAGCAGTCGTCGGAACGTCAGTCGGCCTGTCTTTTGTGACGGCCTCTCCGATTCAAGGTGCGGCCGCAGTCACTGTGACCGGCAAGTTGGGTGCTGCCGCATCGGGCTGGAAGGTCGTGATGGTTGGTGCGGGCGGGCAATCGCTCGTGTCGGCCGTCGATGCTGGTGGGTCATTCAGTCTGCGTACATCGGCAAGCGCTGCGAAGCGTGCGACGTTACAAATGGTCGACTCGTCGAACCGTTATGTCGGCCCGATCGTCATCGGGAAAGAAAAGGTCGGCAAGAGCACGTGCTCACACCACCAACTCGCTGGCAAGTCGGTGAAGCTCGGCACGTTGAAGTTGAACACTGCGCAAGGTTTCGCAATTCCGGCAAAAGCCCCTGTGTCTACAGTGCATACTCGTTCGGCGGTGCTCGCAAAAGGAACATCGGGCCAACCGCTGAGTGCTGGCACTGCAGGCATCGTGAAAGTCACCACCGCGCAGATGAATGCATGCGGCAAAGCAGTGAAGGGAACGTCGATTGCCACTTCACAAGATGCGAACATGGCGATGGGCGGCGACCTTGACAATGACGGATTGCCGAATGCGCTCGACGCTGACGATGACGGCGACCAAGAAGTTGACGCGGTCGACAAGACCACGACGGAATCTGCGGGAATGAACCCGTGGATCGCCGTGCGAAGCACCAACCCGTTGTTCAATGCATCGGTCAGCACCGGACTCACCCCGGAAAACGTCAACTCTGTGCTCGGCACGTCCGGCAACTATTCCATCCAGTTTTTTGTGAGCAATCGAAACCTTCTCGGCCAAACCTCGTTGAACGGCGTGAAATGGGTGTGGGTGGACTGCGGCAACTTGGTCTATTGCGGAGGGTCTGCACCGACAGCAACCAACACCAACACGCACCTGCAAAACAGCAACACCGGTGTCGCATGGAAGACCTACAACGGTGGCTTCAAAGTCGAGTCGACTGGTTCACCAGCGACATCTGGACTTGACACCAGCCTTGGCACGAACCCTGGTGGAAATGGCAATGCGCTATATCTCGGCAACCGCAACACCGGTAATGACCCGGGTGGATCGGTGTACTGGCAGGCCAGCGTGTTCCCCAACCAAGGTGCGAACACCCTCACGAACGTGAAGCCAGGCGATGTGTACACGCTGCGCTTCGGAACTGACGATGGCGAAAAGTCAGTGACCATGATGTTGAACCCGCACGCCGTGACTGTGCCGGGCCTCACCACAGTGAACGGCGCCGCATACACCGGTGGTGCTCTGAAGCCAGATGCGTCTGGCACGTTGGCACTGAAGTTCTTCCGTCCGCAACGACTCACCACAACTGGCGAGACAGGTACGTTCAAAGACATGGGTGGCCTGCGCTACGGCATCATCTTCATGGGCCAGATGGATACACCCTGTGACATCGCCACCTACAGCGCCTACGACGCGTTCACCGCTGCGACAGGTGCAGATGCGAGCGACATGGGCAACCGCCTCGCTCCACTCACTGACAAGCAGACGACAGACAGCGACACGTCAGCGAGTGCGACGCAGTTGTCCTTCACAATCGACGTTCGTTCATGTATCGGGGTGGCGACATACGACGCTGCTGCGGCTGGAACAAGCTGGGGCATTCAGTTGAACGCCTCTGGTCAGATGTTGACCGGTGGCATGAACCGTGCGTCGCTCGATCTCACCGTGACGAAGTAGTCAACAGCGACATCAAACGCTCTGGGTCTCCGTCGCATGAGGCCAGCTCTGCCGGCCCTGCGACGAGACGCCAGCTGCTGCCGTCTTTACGGATGACCGCAGGTAGGTGACCGGCAACATGAAGTTGATCTGCGGTCGCTTCGTCACGATGCACGAGTGCCATGTCAATGCCGGCGTTCTCGCACGCGGTGTTCCATGAACGCTTGCGGCGGAACGTGCCGTGCGTGATGTCGCATAGTTCGCAATGACCACGACCCGTGTATTTGGCCAACACATACGAGACCTCGCCAAGGAGCGAGCCGTCTGCGTTGTAGATACCGACGAAGATCATTGAAGCCTCAGGCGAAAACGACCGTGCGGTTGTTGAACACCAAGACGCGGCGTTCCACGTGTGCGCGCACGGCTCGTGCCAGCACCACAGTCTCAAGATCGCGCCCTCGGCGCGTGAGTTCGGCGACATTGTCACGATGCGTCACCCGAGCGACGTCTTGCTCAATAATCGGCCCCTCGTCAAGATCGGCCGTCACATAATGCGCCGTGGCACCGATGATTTTCACACCACGATCATGCGCTTGTCGGTAAGGGTTTGCACCGATGAACGCGGGCAGGAA
>SXWG01000106.1 GCA_005789925.1 Actinomycetota bacterium
ATGTCGCAATCGTGAAGGCCAATCAACTCATGCCGAAGCCCTCTCACTTGTCGTGGGAAGAAGCAGCGGTGAACGCATTGTGCAACTCGACGAGCTATCGCATGTTGGTGTCACGTAACGGTGCGCACATGAAGCAGGGCGATGTCGTGCTCATTTGGGGTGCCACTGGTGGTATCGGTGCGTACGCGGTGCAGTACGTGTTGAATGGTGGTGGAATTCCGGTCGGCGTGGTGAGTTCGCCTGAGAAGGCCAAGATTCTCTATGACCTCGGGTGTGAGGCAGTGATTGATCGTCGCGCGGCCAACTACAAATTCTGGAACGAAGACAACACGCACAATGAGTCAGAGTGGCGCCGCCTCGGTGCAGACATCCGCGCCCTTGTCGGAGAAGACCCGGACATCGTTTTCGAACACCCGGGTCGTTCCACGTTCGCCGCGTCAATGTATGTAGCAAAGAAAGGTGGAACAGTCGTCACCTGTGCAGCGACGAGTGGCTTCATGATGGAATTCGACAATCGGTTCTTTTGGATGCGTCTGAAGCGACTCGTCGGCAGTCACTTTGCGAACTACCGCGAAGCGTATGAAGCGAACCGTCTGATTGCGAAGGGCATGATTCACCCTGTGATGTCACAGGTGTTCACACTTGAGAACACCGGAGAAGCGGCATACCAAGTTCACAAGAACATGCACGAAGGAAAACTCGGAGTTCTGTGTCTTTCGCCAGAAGAAGGACTCGGAGTCGACAATGTCGAACTTCGACAGAAGGTCGGCGAGAAGAAGTTGCGCGCGTTCCGACGCGCCTGAACAATGGTGTCACCACAAGGAGAGAAATAAACATGTTGTTGACTGAAATCGACCATGTCGCCATCGCAGTGAAAGACCTCGAGGCTGCCATCGACTACTACCGACGTGCGTTCGGAGCAGAAGTCGACCACCGTGAAATCGTCGAACGTGATGGAGTCGAGGAAGCCCTCTTGAAAGTCGCCGAAAGTTACGTGCAGTTGCTCACGCCGACGCGCGACGACTCCCCTGTGGCAAAGGCAATCGAGAAGCGTGGTGAAGGGCTTCATCATGTCGGCTACCGCGTCGCCAATTGCGCGGAAGCTCTCGAAGCCATGGTCAAGGCAGGTGCCACGCCCATCGACAAAGAACCTCGGCCAGGTAGTCGCGGCACAACGGTGGCGTTCATTCACCCCAAGGGCAGTTACGGCACGTTGATCGAACTGGTGCAGGAATAATCGTCAGAGCGGCAACATGCTCCGACTGATTGTCTGGGCCTTCATCGGATTCGTCTTCGGTTTCCGTTCCACTCAGCGTGCGCGCACGCTCATCTCCACTGCACATGAGCGCGGTCTGTCGTATGTCAACGGCACGTGGCACACGACGAGTAACTACACGTTCATGGGAGCCATCGTTGGGTTGATTGCGTACTGGTTGAACGCCTCGACGTTCGATTCAGACCTTGCAGTTCTCGGCTTCGGCGTGTTCACTTCGGCGTGCATCACCCATGCGCTCGTCGACATCGACACCCACTTGCTCGTACGGCAGGTGACGACCCGCGGATGTCTCCTTGGTCTTCCACCATTGATCATTGCTGCAATTGTCGACGAGGCTCCACGGCAGTTGCTCACTGCGCTCTGCGGTGTACTGCTCGCAACTGCCGTCATGGTCGTGTGGCGTGCACTGTCTAGAGGTCAGTTGGGAAGTGGCGACGTCGCCGTGGCACCAATGCTCGGGTTTTTTCTCGGGTGGATAGGACTCGAAGTCGTCCTGGCGGGGCTACTCATCGCGGCATTGCTCGGCTGGGTGTTCGCTCTCATCGGCCTCCTTACACGCCGACTGCGTCGCCATTCGTTGTTTGCATTCGGTCCCTTCTTGATGGTGGGGGCGCAGATAGCGGTCTGGACCTCGTGAGCGGGGCCGTTTTCAGCTCTGATGAGCCACAATGAGAACGTGATTGTTCATCTCATTGACGGCACATACGAGCTGTACCGCCAACACTTCGGTCAAGCGGTACGTCACCGCACTCCACCTCCTCTCGCCGCGACAGCGGGTGTCGTCACGTCGACACTGCAGTTGCTCTCGGGTGGGGCGACGCATGTCGCGGTGTCGATGGACCACGTCATCGAGAGTTTTCGTAACGATCTTTATGACGGTTACAAGACATCTGAAGGGATGGAAGAAGAAATTCTCAAGCAGCTGCCGATCGTGCAAGAGGCATTGCGTGCACTCGGTGTTCCAGTGTGGTCGATGGTGAAATACGAGGCAGACGACGGACTCGCTGCTGCTGCGCATCTCGCAGATGCGGACAAGCGTGTCGCACAGGTGCAGATTCTCAGCCCTGACAAGGACATGGGTCAGTGTGTGAGTGGTAATCGTGTCGTTCAGTTCGACAGACGAAATGATGTCATTATCAATGAAGACGCGGTTCGTGCGAAGTTCGGTGTGAGCCCGTCTTCGATTGCTGACTGGCTAGGTCTCGTCGGCGACACTGCTGACGGTTTTCCAGGGCTTCAAGGTTGGGGCGCAAAGAGCGCATCATCGGTGCTGTCTGTGTACGAGCACATCGAGGACATTCCCGATGACGTGGAGAGTTGGTCTGATGCCGCCCGTGCCGTGCGTGGCGCTGCGAAGTTGGCAGCGACACTTCGCGACAATCGCGAGTTGGCACTGCTGTTTAAAGACATTGCCACGGTACGAACCGACGTCGCAGACGATGTCGACATCGGAACAGTCGACAGTTGGCGTTGGCAGGGTCCGACATCGGCGCTCGAGTCATTCGCAAAGGACCTCGGCATCGCACAACTCGTCGAGCGTGCTGAGCGTGCAACTGTCGGACGAGAATGACATTCACGACCGATGAGTCGTGTGCAGTGAGGTAACGGCCAGGCGATCTGCGGCACACGGGTGGTACCGCTGAGGGCTGCTGCCTTCCGACCCTGACCCGATTCACGAGCACCCGTCGCACAGGACCCGACCGTCACCTCACCGAACACGCATCGCGCATCGGTGCAGCGATGGTTCCACGATACCCCTGCGGTAGCCTGCGTCACTCGGTGACATTCACGAATGTTGCACCAGGAAGGGTGCGAGAGCGGCCGAATCGGCAGCACTGGAAATGCTGTGACCTGCAAGGGTCCGTGGGTTCAAATCCCACCCCTTCCGCCATGAACCATGACGTTGCAATGACCGCAGCTCTGGACGAAGCACGTCGAGCACTCAAGCACGGCGACGTTCCGGTCGGAGCAGTCGTGTTGCACGACGGTGTCATCATTGCGTCTCGTCACAACGAGCGAGAGAAGACGAACGACCCCACGGCACACGCCGAGTTGCTCGCACTTCGTGACGCATCAGCGCATCTCAGTAGATGGCGATTGAACGACTGCACTCTTGTCGTCACACTTGAACCTTGTGTCATGTGTGCCGGCGCATTGTTGTCAGCTCGTATCGGCACGTTGGTGTACGGCGCGGCCGACCTGAAGGCTGGTGCCACTGCCAGTCTCTACAACGTGGTTGCCGATCCTCGACTGAACCACAATCCACCTGTGGTGCACGGAGTGCGTGCTGCCGAGTCAGAGGCCTTGCTACAGCAGTTCTTCCGTTCGCTTCGCTGAACTCGCCGATAGCCTCGCCAGACGGAAGGGTGCCAGAGCGGCCGAATGGGACGGTCTCGAAAACCGTTGTGGGTTTGTGCCCACCGTGGGTTCAAATCCCACCCCTTCCGCCATCACGGCCTGGTCGTGCGTTGTGCGTCAGCGTTCGTCACGTACGAACGGAATTCCGAGTGACTTTGGTGCACCCAGTGCGTTGGTACTGCCTGGCCTACTCAGAGCAATCAGCGAGATCAATGTGGCCACGTACGGCACCATCTGCAAGAACGCCTGCGGAATGAACGTGATGTTCTCTGCCTGCAGTGTGTAGGGAAGCTGCAGAGTGAAGCCGAACGACACTGCGCCGATGACGAGACGAATTGGTCGCCAACTGGCGAACACAACCAGTGCAAGTGCGATCCAACCGACACCATTCGTCGTTGCCGCCTGGTGCCATGCTGCACTCTCCGCAAGCATCAGCCACGAACCGCCGAGGCCCATCACGAGCCCACCGAACAAGGTGTATCGAATGCGGATGGTCGACACCATCAAGCCTTGTGCATCGACAGTGGCGGGGTCATCGCCCGTCGCGCGCACTTCGAGACCCGGTCGTGTTCGGAACAAATAGAGTGAGGAAACAACGGCGGCCAGGACCGCCAGGTACGTGATGATGTCCTGCTCAAAGAGAATCGGGCCGAGAAGCGGAATGTCGGTCAACGGACCAAACGTGAGGTCGGTCAACTTCACCGAGATGGTCTTGCCCTCGTACGGCTTGCCCAAATAATTCGCAAGACCTGTACCGAATATGACGAGTGCCAGGCCAGACACAATCTGATTGGCGCGCAACACCACCGCAAGCACCGCGTGGATTCCGGCGAGCAATGCACCTGCGAGTGAGCCGACGATGAGACCAATCCACACACTTCCTGACGAGTCAGCTGCGATGAACGAACTGATCGCAGAGGTCAGCAGTACTCCTTCAACACCAAGATTCAAGACCCCTGACCGTTCGGTGAACAGGGCACCGAGTGCAGCAAGGATGAGAGTCGTCGCGAGTGCGACGGAGTCACCCGTCATCAGCACCCAAATGTTGTCGTTCACGCGGTCACCTCCACTCGTACAGCAGGTGTCCGCACCACACGGATCTTGTATCGGCGGAATGCTTCACCGCCGAGTGCGAAAAGGAGAATTGCTCCCTGCAGCATGACGCCGATGTGAATGGGAGTGTCGGTTGAAATTTGAAGTTTGTCTCCACCAGAGCGAAGACCCGCGAACAAGATGCCGCTCACGATGACGGCAGCCATGTTGTTCCTCGCCAGTGCCGCGATCACGATGCCTGCGTAGCCGTAGCCGAGCGTGACGATGCCCGGATCGAGACGCTGGAAAGAACCGACGATCAATGTGGCACCACCGAGGCCAGCTAGCGCGCCGGAGATGAGCATCACTTGCACTGTCGTTCGTCGTGCACTGATGCCGGCGTACCTTGCGGCCCGGGGAGAGTCACTGATGACTTGAATGCGATAGCCGAATTCGGTGCGACGCACCATCCAGTGAAGTGCGAGCGACAACAAGATGACGACAAAGAACGTTGGGTACATCTTGGTGTCGCCGATTGGGGAGAGCATCGCTGAGTCTGGAACCTGACGACCTTGCGGGAACATCGTGTTCGGTGCGCGGAAGTAACTGCCGGATCGATATATGAAGTGGTTGACAAGACTGGCTGCGACGTAGGTGAGCAACAAAGTGGTGACGATCTCGCTGGTGCCGAGCCGGGCACGCACCCATGCAGGAATTGCAATCCATGCCGCACCACACAGCGCGCCACCAAGCAGCACGATCGGGATCATGAGAAAACTTGGAAGGTTTTCTCCGAAGTACAGACCGAACCATGTGGCTCCGATCATGCCGACGTACAACTGCCCCTCGCCTCCGATGTTGTACAAGTTCATCTGGAACGCGAATGCGGCTGCGATTCCGGTGCAGATGAGCACGGTGGAGAGCCCCAACGTGTCGGTGATGCCTGTCGAGGAGAAGAAACCATCGGACAACATGTTCGAGTAGGTGTCGCCGACGGAATGACCAGTGGCCAACAGGAACAACGCACCAGCAATGAGTGCAGCGAACACCGAGACGACCGGCACGAGGATGCCCAGACGTTTCGGTGTCTCTGTGCGTTGTTCAAATTGCAAACGGAATGGTGCGCGCATCAGGCACTTCCTTGTGTGAGACCAGCCATGGCCGCACCAACCTTTTCGAGCGATGCTGTCTCGCCGGGAGTTTCGTGGACGATCGCACCGCGATAGATGACGAGAACACGATCTGCGAGCGACATGATCTCGTCGAGATCCTCGGAGATGAGAAGAATTGCTTGTCCAGCACTGCGCGCGTCATCGAGCAGCCGTCGAACAGTTTCGATCGCGCCGACGTCGAGGCCACGTGTCGGCGAACACACCACGAGCAACTTCGTGGCCGTGCGGCCGCCAGAGAGCTCGCGGGCAAGCAAGACTTTCTGTGCGTTGCCGCCGGAAAGCTTGCGCGCCATATGTTCGGGCCCGTTCGCCTTGATTTCGAATTCGTCGATGAGTCGGGTCGCTTCGGGCATCACACTCGCGCGATCGACCACGATGTTGCGATCTCGTGTGAGAAGAAGGTTGTCGAGAATGCTCATGGAAGGGACGAGCCCGACGCCGAGTCGATCTTCTGGCACGTAGGCGAGCCCGAGCTCGCGAGCAGCGATCGGTCCACGATCAGTCGACATTGCGCCGCCGATTGAGATCGTCCCACTGGTCGGCGACAGAAGTCCGGCAATCACGTCGGCGAGCTCACGTTGGCCGTTTCCTGCGACACCAGCGATGCCGACCATCTCGCCCTCGTGGACATTGAATGAGATGTTCGACAACACATTCACACCGTTCATCGTGAGGTTCACATCGCGAATTTGGAGAACTTCGTGACCGATTGGGTGCGAGGCACGTTGTGCTGCCAAGTCGATGTCGCGACCGACCATCAGGCGAGCGAGTTCTTTCGCATCAGCCTGACCTTTGCTAGCAACGTGTCCGGTCACGCAACCGTTGCGAAGCACGGTGACGCGATCAGAAATACGGGCGACTTCACCGAGTTTGTGACTGATGAAGACGACCGATTTTCCGGTCTGTGTCATTGCATGGACATTTTCGAAGAGTTTTTCGACTTCGGCTGGCACCAGCACCGCTGTCGGTTCGTCGAGCAAGAGGATTTCGGCGCCTTGGTAGAGCGCCTTGACGATTTCGACGCGTTGACGTTGACCCACTGAGAGGTCGCCGACTGTTGCTGTCGGGTCCACGGGAAGTCCGTACGTGTCCGCAACTGCAGCCACTGCGTCGTTCAGTTCGCGTCGATTGAGTTTGAACGACAAGTCGCGCGATCCAAGCACGACGTTTTCCGCCACTGTGAATCGATCGACCAGTCGAAAGTGTTGGTGCACCATCGCGATGCCGTGTTGTAGTCCGGCTCGTGGCGACGGCAGCTCGATGGGGACACCGTTGCGCAGTATGCGCCCAGCATCGGGTTGGTAGAGCCCGCACAACATCGATGCGAGCGTGCTCTTTCCGGCCCCGTTCTCGCCGAGAAGTGTGTGTACTTCGCCCGTCTGAATGTCGAAGTTGACATCGTCGTTGGCGAGCACACCAGGGAACCGTTTGACGATTCCGATTGCCTCGAGTGCTACAGGGGCCGCACCACTTGCGTGGTGCGGCCCCTGGGCGCCTTCATGTGCTGAAGACGTCATGTTGCGTGGGATCAGCCCTTTGGCGATCCGATGACGCCTTCGACGAAGTAGTCCATGCTCAACAGTGCACCGAGCTCAGCCTTTTCGCCAGCCTTCAACACTTCGTCACCATCTTGGTTACGGATGGGGCCGGTGAACGGAGCAAACGAGCCGTCCTTGATGGCGGCCGTCTTGACTTCGATTTCGGTGACTGCGTCAGCATTGACGAGCTCTGATGGATCGGCAAGGGTGACCATTCCGTCAGCCATGTTGCCGTA
>SXWG01000107.1 GCA_005789925.1 Actinomycetota bacterium
AGATGGACCTCGTCGACTACGACGAAGCAGTGTTCGAGCGCATCAAAGGTGAGTTCCGTGATTTCGCCGCACGCCTCAAGATCCATGATCTCTCGTTCGTTCCCATCTCTGCCCTTCATGGCGACAACATCGTCCACCGTTCTCAGAACATGCCTTGGTATGCCGGGTCATCTCTTCTGCATCTCTTGGAGGACGTGCACATCGCGTCAGACCGCAATCTGGTCGACGTTCGCTTCCCAGTTCAATATGTGATCCGCCCACAGGACGATTCGTGGCATGACTACCGCGGATATGCCGGACAAGTCGCGAGCGGAGTCATGAAGCCCGGCGACGACGTGATGGTGTTGCCTTCCGGCTTCACCTCGACGGTGGCGGCGATTGAGACCATGGACGGACCTGTCGACGAGGCGTTTCCGCCGATGTCGGTCACTGTCCGATTGACCGACAACATCGATGTGAGTCGAGGAGACATGTTGTCTCGTCCGAACAACCAACCCGATGCCGTGCAAGATGTCGAAGCAGTCATCTGCTGGATGCACGAACAACCGATGGACCCGAACGGTTTCTATCGAATCAAACACACCACCCGTGACGCACGTGCAAAGGTCTCTGAGTTGTTGTACCGGCTCGATGTCAACACATTGCATCGCGACACCGAAGCCACGACCCTGAGTTTGAACGATGTCGGGCGAATTCGTCTGCGTACGACGGTGCCACTTTTCGTGGACCGTTACGAGCGGAATCGCACCACCGGGAGTTTCGTGCTCATCCATGAGGGAACGAACGCCACTGTCGCCGCCGGAATGATCCAATAGGAGTCGTCGTGACACGCGAAGTCGTCTGGCATCACGGCCTGGTCGCACCGGCCGCGCGACGAGAGCTGCTTGGTTGGGGTGGAGCCACAATCTGGTTGACCGGCTTGTCGGGTTCGGGAAAGTCGACCATCGCCACGCACGTCGAGGAGATGTTCGTTGCTGACGGTCGACCGGCATACATCCTTGACGGAGACAATCTGCGCATCGGGTTGAATGCCGACCTCGGATTTTCAGATGACGACCGACGCGAGAACGTCCGTCGAGTGGGTGAAGTGGCCCGCCTCATGGCTGATGCGGGCGTCGTGGTGTTGGTTCCGGTCATTAGTCCGTTCCGAGACGCACGAGACGGTGTCCGATCCATGCACGCCGCGGCAGGACTTTCTTTTTTTGAAGTGTTCGTCGACACTCCGCTCGATGAGTGTGAGCGCCGCGACCCGAAGGGCATGTATGAGCGCGCACGCCGCGGCGACATCACGAACTTCACCGGTATCGACAGTCCGTATGAAGCACCTGTGTCACCGGACCTCGTGGTCAGGCCGACAGATGGCGACGCAGTGGAGCTCGCACGACGCGTTCGAGCACTTGTCAGTTGACGTTCACGCTCGACCAGAGGATCTGAACCGTCTCTCCCAATCGTCGTTCGTCGCGTCAGACACGGGGCGCATGGTCGGCGGTGGAACATCGACGCGTGGTTCGCCGAGTGCATCAAGCACCGCGTCGATTACTCGTTGCGGATCGACGACCAATGACTCGTAGGTCAGTCGCACTGGCTCGGCACCGGTGTCGGCGAAGTAGTCGTCCCAGTCGGTGTAGTTGTCTCTGATCTCTGACAGCGCATCGGCGATCGCATGTTCGTCATAGATTGCCTCACCATGCACAGTCATGTCACTGTGCCATCGGTTCGTCTGTTGGGCCTTGACGAAAGAGATTGCCTGACGCACATCGTTGTCGCGTTTGATCAACACCCAGGTGACCGGTGCCCGCCAAAAGCCGGCGTCATCACCGCGCTTCAGCAAATTGTCACGGTATTGCGTCCAGTGGATCTTCATGCTGAAGACGCCATTTGGGGTGGTGTGTTCGGAGGTGATGCGACGGAGAAAGTCGAGATACGACTCGTGAGTGAAGTGCCGTATGTTCCGCGGCATGTCTCGACGGGCCACCTTTCGAAAAGCGGCGGCTCCGTATCCGAGTGGCGAGAGCGTCGGAACTCCGAGCCGGGCGCGTGTGTCTGTGAACAACTTGGTGTGGATGTTCATCATTTCCATCGGTCGCCCAGCGACGCCGGTGGTACGGAGCAGCGATGACAGAAGGGTGGAGCCAGATCGCTGTACCGAAGCGACGATGAGGGTCTTTGCGACAGGCGTGTCAGCCACAGGACAACGATAGGCGTCGGCCTGCGAGCGTGGCATCATGGTCATGTGAAGCAAATTCTCGGATTCAGTCGATTCATCGTGCTCGTCGCAGTCGTCGGTCTCGGTGCCACGACAGTGGCGAGTTTTGGCTGGGGAGTGGCCAAGTCGGTGAAGCTCATCGGTGACTTGCTCGAGGGTGCTTGGCGAGACGACGTCACGATCGTTCAGTTGCTCGGGGTCATCGACATGTATTTGCTGGCCGTTGTCCAGCTCATCGTCACCATCGGTCTTTACGAGTTGTTCATCGACGAGCTTCCGGTTCCTCAGTGGCTTCGTGTCGACTCTCTGGACGGACTGAAGAAGTCGATCATCGACGTCCTTATCGTCTACATGGGGGTCAAGGGAATTGAGGGATTGCTCACGAAGAAAGATGCGCTCGACTCGCTCAGTTTCTCGGGCGCTGTCGCGGTTCTCGTAATCGCACTGACCGCATTTCGCGCGTTTGGTGTCGCGCGAAAAGGCTGACGCAGCCCGTCAGTGTTGACCACTGGCAGACCCGAGACTGACCTCGATGACCTGACCAGTCACAGCTGCGGCTTTTTCGTCGCACAGATACAGCAGGGTGTGAGACACCTCTTCTGCTGACAGCCACGGACGACCCAGTTTGTTCATCGCCGCGTATCGAGGCATCACATCGTCGCGCGTGGGCTTTTCGAGGTCTGGGCAAAAGAGGCTGTACATCGCCGGATTTTGCAGCATCGGCGTGTCGACAGATGTGGGGCAAAGCGCATTGACCGTGATCCCGCGACCTGCGACTTCAATGGCGAGGGACTTCGCCATGCCGATGAGGCCCCACTTGCTCGCCACGTAGTGTGCGAGGTTCGCGTTACCCATACGACCACTCATCGACGACACGATGATGATTCGACCGTGGTTTCGCTCGAGCATGTGTGGCACCACAGCACGCACGGTCTTGAAGGCACCGTTTAAATTCGTGTCGATCATGGTGCACCATTGGTCGTCGGTCAGCTCCCAGAAGCGACCGAATCCGACGACACCGGCGTTGGCGACACAGATGTCGAGTCGACCGAAGGTGTCAAGTGCCGTGTCCACGACGTTGGTCATCGCGGCCGTGTCGCGAATGTCGGCGACGAACGAAAGGCACTCCTGTCCGGTCTCTTGGACCATTGCTTCGGTCTCTCGTAGTTCAGCGGCAGTACCGAGGGGATAGGGGACAGTCGTGATGTCAGACGCGATATCGACCAACACGAGTCGCGCACCTGCGCGAGCGAGCGCGATGGCGTGAGAGCGACCTTGACCGCGAGCGGCTCCGGTGACGAGAGCAACGTGGCTTGACAGATTGGTCATGAGACAAGACTAGGTCGGCGCATTGAAGACGGAGCAGTGTGGCTCACTAGCGTCATTTGCATGGACGAAGTGTTCGACACACATGATGCGACCGGGCTCGCGGGGCTCATTCGCGACAAGAAGGTTTCGCCACGAGAGCTCGTCGAGTTCGCAATTGCGCGTGTCGAAGAACGCAATCCGACCATCAATGCGATCGTCGCAACTCGATTCGAGCGGGCGTTGGATGAGTGCGAGCAACCATCTTCTGGCCCACTCGCCGGCGTTCCGTTCGTGGTGAAAGATCTCGGTCTGAACGTCGAGGGACTTCCATCGACCGGTGGCTCTCGTTTGTACCGCCATGTCGTCGCGCATCACGACAGCGAACTCACAAAGAGATACCGGCGCGCCGGTCTGATACTTCTGGGTAACACCAACACCCCCGAACTAGGTCGAAATGCGAG
>SXWG01000108.1 GCA_005789925.1 Actinomycetota bacterium
ATGCTCGCCGACGTCATTCGTCTGTCTGGTTATGAAGTGTTCGACTTGGGTGCAGACACCCCAGCTGAATCGTTTGTCAGTGCGGTACGCAATATCGATGGTCTTGTGGCGGTCGGTGTGAGCTGTTTCACCGACTTGTCGAAAGACAGTGCTCAAGAGGCGATTGCCGCGCTCCGCAAAGAGATCGATGAGTCGGTCGTTGTGTTCTTGGGTGGTGCATCTATCCCTGATCAAGAGACCGCTCAGGCTTTGGGTGCAGATGAGTGGGCGAGAGACGCTCGTGATTTCGTGGAGACCCTTGACCGGGTGTTGAAAGAGCGCAACAAACAACGCGCGGGCTGACCCGGAAACCATCGAACATATGTTCGGTACAGTGGGTCCATGTCGAAGGTGGTCCACGAACCTGAGCGGATGGCTCGCTCATTGTCGGATCTCACCTCTGGTCAAGTCATCGATGGTGCACTGTTCGCTGCGCGACATGCCACTCACGACATTGTCTCGGTCGATGAACCACTGAATGTCGCCTTCGATGCCGGAGGTATGCGTCGCGGCACTGTGACCGTGTGCACCGGTGTCGCAGCTGTTTCAACTGCTTTGTCGTTGGTCGCGTCTGCCACTCGACAAGGTGCGTGGTTGGCATGCGTCGATGCGCCATTGCTTTCCATGAGTGCGGCCAAAGAGCGTGGAGTGGCGCTCGAACGTGTGGTGCGCATCGAGGTTCCGCCAGCTGCATCTCGGGCGCGTGTCCTGGGGGCGCTCATCGAAGGGTTCGATGTCGTGTTGTTGTCGAAGTGGGGATGCGCTCCCGCTGACGTGCGACGCCTGGTGTCGCGTGTGCGTGCTCTCTCCACGGTGTTGGTGGTGCTGGAAGAGTCCGGTGTGTGTGTCGCCGACGCGCACCTGCACACCACTGCAGCACGGTGGTGTGTCGACTCTCATGCGCGTCATCGCGATGTCACGCTCGAGGTCAGTGGCAAGCGTGCACGACCACGTCAGTGCACAGTTCGACTGTGAACATGTCTTCATTGGGTGTGTCGTCTGCGGCGGTGTCGATCGCAACACGACCAGTGCGTACCGCGGCGGTGGTCTTTCCACGTTGGTTCGACATCGCCGCCGATGCCACGAATCCTGACGACGCACCACAACGTGAGTTTGAACACGTCGTGCGTCGCATTTCTGGCATGGCCCCACTCGTGCACGTGCACGCCCCGGGCGTGGCTTTGTTGTCCAGTCGTGGTCCGTCCCGTTATTTCGGTGGTGACGAGCTGATGGCTCGGTATTTGCACGACATCTCGCGGTATCAATCGCAGCCACACGGTGTCGGTGTGGCCGACGGCCGGTGTGCGGCGTTGGTGGCCGCCCATGTCGCGGTACGACGAGGAGAACCTGTCATTGTTCCTGTCGGGGACTCTCAGTCGTTCCTCGCACCGGCACCGATGTCAGTGCTCGAGTCGTGTGCCGACATTTCAGCAGAAACGGTGCACTTGTTGGTGCGACTTGGCATGAAGACCTGTGGCGCCGTCGTTGACATCGAAGAGCGTCTTCTCATCGATCGTTTCGGTGACGAAGGCCGACGCATCTTCCACCTAGTGCGCGGCGCCGATGTCGAACATTTGGTGCCACGAGTGCCTCCCTCCGACTTCTCGCGTCGGTGGGTGTCAGACGAACCTCTTCCCACGGTGTCCATGGTGCTCGGCGGTGTGCAACACGACTGCTCCGACATCGTGGGTGCGATGGCTGATCGTGGCGTGCAGTGCACACGCATGCACGTCGCCATCGAAAGTGACCACGGCGAACTCAATCAACGCATCTGGCATCAGCCGCGCGGGTTCACCGCCACCGGTCTGCTTGACAGGTTGCGTTGGCAACTGTCTGGTTGGGGGGCGGAGGCGCACTCCGTGGCACCGACCGCTGGCATCGTGGGTGTGCGTTTTGAACCCCTCGAGGTTCGCGTCGCGATATGCACGCAAGAAGAACTGTGGGGTGGGTCGCGAGAGCGAGACGAACGCGCAGCTCGTGCAGTCACCATGGCGTTGTCGGTCCATCCGCAAGTGAGTGCCGCAGTCATCGAGTGGACCGGTGGTCGAAGCACGGCCACTCAGTTCGACGACGTCGATGCACGAGTCGTCGATCTCACCGATTCAGTGGCGGCACGACAACGTGTCAATGAAGGTCGAGGCGTGGCGCGACAGTGGAGCGGAGCGTTGCCTCGTCCGGTCCCGGCAACGGTGTTCACATCTGCACTGAAAGTGCAGATGCTTGACCAGCGACATCAGCCTGTGTTTGTCACAGGTCGTCATGAATTGTCAGCGGTACCGGCGTTCATCGTCATCGATGTGCCACACGACGCGAAGGTGCACGTGGTGAAGCCCGGCACGTTCGCTGTCGCCACGTGGGCCGGACCATGGCCGGTGGAAGAACGATGGTGGGATCCCGTCCGGCGTCGACGGTTGGCGCGACTGCAGGTGGTCGTCGATGCCGCACATGCAGGTGGTGACGACACGGTGTATCTGTTGTGCACAGAGAAACGTGAGTGGTCTCTCGTTGCTTTGTACGACTGACGAGCATGTTCTGACACACTGTGTGCGTGCATGTCAACGAGTTGCTCAGAGTGCTCGCCACACATTTACAGATCGACGAACGTGAGGCGTCGTCGATCGAACAGATGCTCGAGATCATCCCCACGTTGTCGTCGCCATTCGATGAAGAAGCAGACGCGATCCATGTGACGGCGTCGGCAGTGGTGGTCGACAATCCGCATCGTGTGCGTCATGTGGTCTTGCACAAACACAAACATCTTGGTCTGTGGCTACAACCCGGCGGACACATCGAGCCCGGTGAGACGATCGCGACGGCGGCGCTACGTGAGGCGCGTGAGGAGACCGGTCTTGATGTCGCCCATCCCACGGTTGAACGATTCGTTCATTGCGACGTTCACCCCGGCCCGCGCGGGCACACCCACCTCGATGTGCGTTATGTGGTGGTGGCTCCGTTCGTGACCCCGACCCCGCCGATGGGAGAGAGCCAAGACGTGCGGTGGTTCACCATGGCTGAGGCAGAGTCCATCGCCGATGCGGGGCTCCGTGGGGCCCTGCTGGCCGTGCGTGCGGACACCGTCTAAGGAAGCAGATGTGCCCCTGGTGGGGCGAACATATGTTCGGTACGCTCCACCGAATGGAGGGCCCAGAGCAGCGACGCGCGAACGGTCGCGCACCATCGAGCCCATCGTGGAACGGAGGAGGCGACGGGCCGGCATGGGGAGCCAAACGTCAGCCATTCGAACCGCGTGAGGGCGTCGCACAGTTGTCGCGTCGCACATCTCATGTGGTGCCGTATGCCGAATTGCATTGTCGCTCCAACTTTTCGTTTCTCTCCGGTGCCGCGCATCCGGAACAACTCGTCGAATGTGCGGTTGAGTTGGGGTTATCGGCGTTGGCGCTCACCGATCGCAATGGTTTCTACGGAGTCGTTGGCTTCGCCCCA
>SXWG01000109.1 GCA_005789925.1 Actinomycetota bacterium
GCCCGCTCGAGTGGTCGCTTTCCGGTCACCATTCGCGTCACCACCCCGACCGGTCGCGCACGCGTCGTCTCACCGGTGACGCTCACTGCCAATGTCAACGCCATCGCCGGTGTCGGACAATTGGTCGGTCTGTCCGCATTGCTCCTCGTCGGTGCATGGTGGTTCGCCCATTGGCGTCGCCAACGACGCGAGCAACTGACTCCAGAGAGTACGGTTGGCACACCATGACAATTCGAATAGTCACCGACAGCGCCTGCGACCTTCCCCAGGACGTGTGCGATCGCTTGGGCATCGTGGTGGTGCCCCTTTCCATCCGCTTCGGCGAGGAAGAGTTCACTGACCGCACCGGCATCACCGTCGATGAGTTCTGGTCACGTTGCCATTCCTCAAGCGTCTTGCCAGAGACCGCCGCACCCGCCCCAGGTCAGTTTGAGGCCGCTTATCGACAGTTGAAGGCCGACGGTGCAACTGGCATCTGTGTCATCAACCTGTCTGGCGACCTGTCAGCAACCATGCAGAGCGCCGAACTGGCCGCGAAGGCAGTCGCGGGCGACATTCCGATCACCGTGGTCGACAGTCGCACCGTCAGCCTGGGTCTTGGTCTCATGGTGGTCGACTGTGCCGAACACGCGAAAACTGGTGCATCACTGGAAGCTGTGGCTGCGCTGGCCCGCAGTTACACCGACAAAGTGCATGTGTGGGGCGCCCTCGACACCCTTGAGAACCTCAAGAAGGGTGGTCGCATCGGCGGTGCAAAGGCCTTGCTCGCGACTGCACTTGCCATCAAACCCATCATCGAGGTGCGCAACGGCAAGGTGGAAGAGGGTGGACGTCAACGCACACGCAGCAAAGCACTCGCCTTTCTGGTCGAACAGGTGCGTTCAACGCCGAACATCGCGCAGGTGGGTGTGCTCCATGCCAAATGCCCCGACATCGATCAGTTCATCTCGATGTTGAAAGAGGTGTATTCGGGTGACATCGTCGTCGGTGACATCGGTGCAGTCGTCGGATCACATGCCGGCGTCGGCACCCTCGGAGTTGCATTCCGCGTCGCGAACTGACCGTACAACTAGCGTTATGCGACGTAATGGTCGCATCGCTGAAGCCCGAAGCATTCATAGGTGGGCGCTATCGCCTCGACCGGTCAATTGCTGCTGGTGGCATGGCAGAAGTGTGGCTCGCGACCGACATTCAACTCGGTCGACAAGTCGCGGTGAAGTACCTCAAGGACCACATCGCTGACGACGAAACAGTCGTCGAACGATTCCGTCGCGAAGCGCAAGCACTCGCAAAACTGCATCACGAGAACATCGTTCCGATCTACGACATCGTCGAAGAAGGTCATCGCACTTTCGTGGTCATGAAGTTCGTCGACGGCACGAGCTTGCGTGAAATTCTCGACGAAGGTCGTCGCAAAGACCCCGAACACCGTCCTGCACGCCTTGGTGCAGCGCTCACCGTGCACATCGGTCGGTCAATCGCCCTCGCATTGCAGCATGCACACGACCAAGGAATCGTTCACCGCGACATCAAGCCGGGGAACATCCTCATCTCCAGTGGCGGAAAAGTTCTTCTCACCGATTTCGGTATCGCTAAAGCGATGCACGGTGGTGAAACGGGGACCGACCTCACCAACCAGAACATCATGATGGGCACTGCCAAGTACTTGTCACCTGAACAAGTGCGCGGTCATCCCCTCGACGGTCGTGCTGACATCTACTCGCTCGGGCTTGTTCTGTATGAATGTCTTGCGGGCAACGTGCCGTTCAAGGGCCAAAACGACCAAGCAATCGCACTACAGCGACTGCAACGCGACCCGACACCGCTTGCTCCGCTCTGCCCCGGCGTGCCGATTCTCTTGACAGATGTCGTGCACAAAATGTTGCGGCGCAAACCTGAGAGCCGTTACGCCAACGGTCGCGAGGTGTCGTCGGCGTTGCAAGCTGCACTTGCCGGCGACCCGAACGCACCGACACCCGATCTTGGTGGCAACACACGCACGCCAGTTGGCATGGATCCACTCATCACGGGTGGCATTCCCATTCCACCGGCATCACGTGACCTCACACCAGAGCCACCGACCATGGCATCACGTCCGCGGGCGACACGAGACGACTCGGTCGACATTGAACGAGAGCAGACACCACGTACCAACCGCCGACCAGAGCGTGCACTTCCGCGGTCACAGCAAACCAATCGATCGCGCGGCATGTTGGCCGTCGGTCTGCTGGTCATTGCTGTTCTTGTCACTAGTTGGTTGTTGTGGTCCGGCTTGCGTTCGTCACCTGGCGTGTCGACCGCACCCACCGATGTAGCGGCACCCGTTGACAATTCTCCCGTCACAGTTGTTGGGCTTCGCAGTTACGACCCGAATGGCGACGATTCGACCGAGAATGAAGCGATGGTCACAGCTTTGTCCGATGGCAACCCTGCAACATCGTGGGCCACGCTCTGCTACCAGAACGAATACTTCGGCAGTAAGCGTGGCGTCGGCATCGTGATGCAGCTGTCGCGGCCGGCCACAGGACAAGTGACGACCGAAGTACGCACCTCTCCGTGGCGCATCGAAGTGTTCGGAGCGCAAACACTTCCTGAATCACTTGAAGGTTGGGGTGAACCACTGAAGGTGAACAACGGAACCAACAGCGGCCCGGCGACGTTCGATGTGACGACGCCAGCATCACACGTGTTGATTCTCTTCACACAAATCGGGCCGAGCAGCCAGTGCAGCAACGCGAACCCATTCAAGGGAGTGTTGAGCGAACTCTCCTTCACTGCTGGGTGACGCACATGGGCACGCGCGACGAAGATGTGGTGCGTCGCGCACAAGAAGGAGACCGTGCTGCAGTCGACACGTTACTTCGACGTCATTACGACACGATTCGTGCAGTCGTTCATCGCATCGTCATCAACTCGCACGACGCAGAAGACGCGACGCAAATGGCACTCATTGCAATCGCCAGAGGAATCAACTCGTTCGATGGACGATCATCATTGACGACGTGGATGTACCGCATCGCGACAAATGCGGCCATCGACGAAGTGCGTCGCATTCGTCGTCGTCCATTGCCGACGGATGACGACATCGCATTGAACAAATCAACAACAGACTCATCTGAAGCGACCATCACACAAATGACCGTCGTGCGCGCTCTTCGGGAATTACCGGATGAGTTTCGCACCGCGCTCGTCCTTCGTCACGTCGCCGACCTCGAATACGAAGACATCGCCGCCATTCAGAATGTGCCAGTCGGTACCGTTCGGTCACGTTTGTCCCGTGCACGGGAACAAATGGCCCGATTACTCACCGATACCGATCCATCGGAACAGAGCGGGAACGAATCGCACCTCGGGAATCGTCAGACACAGCACTCAGAGGATCAACAGTGACCACCACACCCATGCCCCCGAACCCGCCGTCACCGGACGGGCCAATCGACATCGCCACACAGCGAGCAATTTCTTCTGCGCTGTCCGCTGTTCCTCCTGCCGACGAAACCACCAAGAACGCCCATATTTCGGCCGCTTTGCAGGCCTTTGACGACATGCCAATCGCACAAAGTGCCGCAATGGTCGGTACTCGACGCAATAGGAACTGGCTTGCGTCAGCTGCGGCCGCATTTGTGCTTGCTGCAACAGCGGGAGTTGCTGGCTACCAGATCAACGGTGGTGGCAATGACAACGCATCCGTCACAGCTGAAAACGACACATCCCCGACGCGCAACACCGCCGCGAATCCCTGCTTGCAAACGGCGGCTAGTGGTCAGTTCCTGAACACCACCACCGTCGATGGCGTGCAAGTTCATCTCTACTTGAGAACAGGTGCAACGGGAGTCGAAGTCGTGTTACTGAACGCAGAGACGTGTTCCCAGGTGAATGCCTTCGTACTCTCACTGCCCGGTGGCTGACAGCCCAATTCCATCGCATCGCGCCTCAAAGTACGAGTCGCATCACCGTTAGGCTGACGCGGTGGCTGGTAATCCGCTGAATGATCCTGACTTGGCGACGAAAGTCGTCGATGTCATCGATGCGGTCGTCTCGTACATCCGCGACCACACCACACGTCCTCTCGTGAAGTCAGCACGTGGATTGGTGTTTGGCCTTCTCGCTGCGTTCGGGGTCTTCGCCATCATCATTCTTCTCGCAATTGTCGTGTCACGAGCATTGCAGGCGTTACTCGACGTGTTTGTGTCGCGTGATGCAGCTGTGTGGTTGTCATATTTCATCGCGAGCGCAGTGTTCTTACTCATGGGGACGATCCTCATGCGCCGCCGTCACGTAAAGGAGTAATCAATGTCCGACGTTCGCAAGGTCATCATCATCGGATCGGGTCCTGCTGGACTTACGTCAGCCATCTACACCGCACGTGCATCGCTTGCGCCTCTTGTCATCGAAGGAGAACCGTCCTCCACGTCTGACCAACCAGGTGGTCAGTTGATGCTCACCACCGAAGTTGAGAACTTCCCAGGCTTTCCAGAAGGCATCATGGGCCCCGAGCTCCTGAGTCGATTTCGTGAACCAGCGTCGCGATTCGGTGCGGAGTTCATCACCGAGAAAGTCACCGAGGTCGACTTCTCTGCGCGGCCGTTCCGTGTGTGGATTCGCGACACCGAATACAAGGCGCAATCCATCATCGTCAGCACCGGTGCACAGAGTCTCATGCTCGGACTTCCGCGCGAGACCGAACTCATCGGCCATGGAGTCTCGACCTGCGCCACGTGTGACGGTTTCTTCTTCCGTGGACACGAAATTGCTGTCGTCGGCGGCGGCGACTCTGCAATCGAAGAGGCGTCGTTTCTCACCAAATTCGCATCGAAGGTGAACCTCGTCGTGCGTCGTGACGTGTTCCGTGCGTCAAAGATCATGCAAGAACGGGCGCTGTCGAACCCAAAAATCAATGTCATCTGGAATTCTCAGGTCACCGAACTACACGGCACCGACACACTGAGCGGAGTCACCTTGTCCAATTCCGTCACCGGCGAGTCAACTGAGCTTCCGGTCACTGGTCTGTTCATCGCCATCGGACACCGGCCGAACACGGATCTCTTCACCGGAATTCTCGACAGGGAAGACACCGGATATCTCGTCACCGTTCCTGGTTCGAGTCGCACGAACATCGAAGGTGTTTTCGCCTGTGGCGACGTGCAAGACCACACGTATCGACAGGCCATCACCGCTGCCGGATCCGGGTGTATGGCAGCAATCGACTGCGAGCGTTGGCTCGAAGCGGAATAGTTCACACGCCGTCGGCGTTGTACGAACTAGATTTCAATCGCAACGGAAGGAACCACCATGGGTGCAAACATCGTCACGCTCACAAGTTCGACATTTGACGAGACTGTCAACGCGTCGACCAAGC
>SXWG01000110.1 GCA_005789925.1 Actinomycetota bacterium
CCGTCAGAAAGCAGAAGTGGCAGGCTTCAGCGTTCGATAGTGTGACCGCAGACCGACGCTAGAGGGGGACATCGTGTCAGCAGTGACTCGCGACGACATCGTCAACACGTCACGCCAGGCCGAAGAGGCCGGTGCACGCTTCAAGAATCAGCGTTTGACCGTTGGCGAGACCCAAGTGGGACCCCTCGCGCATCTCGCGAAAGAGCGTGAGTATCTTCGCTCGCTCACGTGGGATCACTTCACCGTGACCCCGTTGGGGGCGACGGTCGGTGCGGTCATCGGCAACATCGACATCACCAAGCCGTTGTCCGACATTGTCGTCAGTGAATTGCGTCGCGTGCTCGCTGCGTACAAGGTGATCTTCTTCCGCAACCAGCCACTCACACCGGAACAGCATGTGGCATTTGCACGACGTTTCGGCGAGCTCGAGTTGCATCCTTTCCTTTCGTCGAACAGTGACATGCCCGAGTTGGTGCGGTTCACGAAGTCTGCCGAGGTCGGCGGCTACGAGAACTTGTGGCACCACGATGTGACATGGCGTGAAGTTCCTTCAATGGGCGCCATTTTGCACGGTGTGCAAGTTCCGGAATCTGGCGGTGACACGTTGTTCTGCGACATGTACGCGGCCTATGACGGACTTCCAGATGACGTGAAAGAGCGCATCGAGAACATGACTGCCACTCACGACTTCATGCCGTCATTCGGCAAGAACGTGAAAGATCCTGAGATGCTCGAGAAGCTTCGTCTCGAGTATCCGATTCAACACCATCCCGTTGCGCCGACGCATCCTGTCACCGGGCGCCGCTACCTCTATGTCAACCGCAACTTCTGCACGGGCATCGATGGCCTCGAAAAAGAAGAAGGTATGAAGCTCCGCGAGTACCTCTGCCGCCAATCAGACATTCTCGAGCTCCAGTGCCGGTTCCATTGGGAGAAGGATTCGGTCGCCTTCTGGGACAACCATGCAGTTCAGCATTACGCGGCGAGCGATTACTGGCCCGACATCCGCATCATGGAGCGCGCGAGCATCGTTGGCCACAAGCCGTTTCGCTGACACGTCACGCCAGAAGGCGTGACACTGCAGCATCCAGATCCTTTGCGACTGAGTCGAGTAGCTCTCGTTGTGCATCGATGGCACTTGCATTCTCGGCTGACGTGCTGCCGGACAGTACGAGTGTGAACGGGCAACCGAGCGTCTGCGCAAATGCTCCGTCTGTGTCGTACCGATCACCGATCATCACCATGTGCTCTGCTGTTGTGTTGTCGGTCATCTGCGCCACCAGACGAGCCATCGGTTCATGTGGCTTTCCGGCGATGACCGCCGTGGTCTCTGACGCGCGTTCGATTGCAGCAAGAATCGGGCCGCCGCCAGGAATTGGTCCATCGGGAGTGGGGTACGTGGGGTCAGAGTTCGCGCCGATGAGCACTGCACCACGGCGCACTGCTGTTGCGGCACGTCTCATGATGTCCCATGTGAACTCGCGATAGAAGCCGACGACGACGGCATCAAAGGTGCCGTCAGGCTCGGGCGTTACATGAGGCGACACCACGTGGGCGCCACGTCCTTCGACCGCTTCACGCAGTCCCTCACCACCGCACACCAAAGTGCGCATGCCGGGTTCGACCAACAGCGCGGCAGCGTTGGCACTTGACACCACGTCGCCACGTGCTTCGATGCCGACGGCGTTCAGAGCCGCGTACTGCTGTTCAAGGGTGGAAAAAGAGTTGTTCGTGACGAAGAGAACTCGACAGCCGGCGTCTTGTGCGCGCCGAACTGCGCCGACTGAACCTGGAATCGGAATGTGTGCGAGCCAGACGACCCCATCGAGGTCGCACAGGATCACACGTGGAGACATCAGCAGACGATGCCACCGTCGATGGTGAGGATCGAACCGGTGATGAATCGGCCGTCATCGGACGCGATGTAGGCGAAAGCCGAAGCAATTTCTGAAGGATCTGCAATTGGCACCGGCGACATGATCTTCGACATCAACGAGTAGTCGGCATCTTTCGGAAGGTCTGTGAATGACTTGACGATGTTTGTCTTAGTTCCACCGGGCGCGACAGCTGCAATGCGGATGTTTTTGTCGCGATACTCATAGGCCATTGCGCGAGTGAGCATCACGACGCCACCCTTGCTGGCGCAGTACGCGGCACTCCATGGCTGACCGATGAGACCAGCGGTGGAAGCCGTATTCACGATGATGCCGCCACCTGCTGCGAGCATGTGCGGCAGTGCGTAACGGCTGCAGTAGAACGTGCCGTTCAAGTTCACACTGAGAATGCGGTCGAAGTCTTCCGGAGATTCCTCGTGGCTCCACTTGAAGTGCCCGATACCCGCGATGTTCGCGAGGATGTCGAGACCGCCGAGTTTGTCGACTGCGCTCGAGACCATCTTTTCGACTGCACTTGCATCGGCGACGTTGCAGTCGAGCGCAAAGGCAGAACCACCGATTTCCGCTGCCGTGTCTGATGCGCCACGAAGGTCGACGCATGCGACCTTCGCTCCCTCTGATGCGAACTTGATCGCCGTCGCTTTGCCAATTCCGGATCCGGCTCCGGTGACGATCACTCTCTTGTTGTCAAACCTGCCCATGGGTGTCTCCTTTACGCTTTGCCACCGAATTGAACCCGGAGGTCTTTCTTCAGCACTTTGCCACTGGGGTTTCTCGGTAGAGATTCGAGTATTTCGAGCTGTTCTGGCACCTTGTGCATGGACAATTTCTGTCCCTTGAGGAACGAGACCATGCCGGGCAAGTCGAGTGACGTGCCTTCCTTCAACACCACGACAGCACACGCACGTTCACCACTTGCATCGTCGGGAAGACCGATGACTGCAGCATCGGCGATCGACGGATGGGTGTACAATAGGTC
>SXWG01000111.1 GCA_005789925.1 Actinomycetota bacterium
ACTTGCCAGAACCGGGTGGTGCTTTCACCACACACAGTCGGTCCTCTCCACGTAGGAACTCTCGTAAGACCTCGTATACCGGTCGACTCATGACACGTCCGCTTCTTCGGGTGCATCGACAACAACACGGCCTTCAAAATCGTACGCCGCATGTCGACGGGCGTTCTGGCCCAGCAAGTTGACAATGTCATCATTGCCAAACTTCTTCCCTGTTGTGACCGCTTTGCGTTCTGTCAGACCATGGGCGGCATCGTCTAGCAATACCAAGTGACGGCCTTTCCAGCGCCCGTCATCGGCAGCGAAATATCGCTGCCCACTCACATTCTTCTCACGACTCCACTTGGGTTTGAGCTCTAACGTTTTCGAATCGAGATCGACGCTGACCACCGCAAGAACCAAGCTAGGCACACCGGCCATAGCCAGGTTGTCGGCCTCTTTGAGCGTTGGTAACTCGGGGTAAGTCCAAGTCACCGTCCAACGCTTGTGCTTCACATCGACAGCTGTGACTGTGCCGATCACGCCATGCCCTGCAGCAAGTTCTTCACGCTGTAGTTCACGATCGCCATGAACTAACAAATATCGCGCTTTCTGGGCAGATGCATTGCGCTTCTGAAATTCTCGACCTGCAACTCGCGTGTTGTTGTCGCTGAAAACGTTCGGCCAGTACGGCACCTCGCCAGCAGCCTCACGCAACGCACGCTCACCCCATGACTTGAACATGTACTTGTTGCTGTCCTGCACCAAGTCACGAAGCCCTACATTTCGTTTGCGACTGTCTGCATTGAGAAATTCGACTGCGTCTGCTGTCTCCTGCCACCTCGCCCGCAATTCCGATGTGAGCGCATCGTGTATGCCCTGCGCTGCCGTTGCCATCGCATTCTCGTCGTTGGCCTTCTGCGCCAGCCCCCATCGCTCAACGAGCGGTTGGAGCACATCGCGCTCGACGTCGGGGTTCAGAACTGTCGCCACGGACTTTCTCTCGGCCGTGCGAGCACCGTCTAACTGTTCATCGCGAGAGTGGGCTGGCTTGAGCCAACCGAGCAGATGGCCGAGGTGGCCTTGTCGAATGTTCGCTGTCGGAAACACGTAACAATCACGTAGTGCGTCGGTGGCAGAAATGACTGTCTGTTGACCTGGTCGCTGATTCTCGATGAACAGTGCATTGCACAGGTTCCCCAAAGACCTCAACGTGTCGATGTCATCGCGCTGCCATCGCGACCGAGCATAAGCAGCGGCAATGTTCTGCAGCATCTCAATGTGTGTACCCCCTGGCAGCCACACCTGACGAATGGACTCTCGGTACTCCGTGGGCCCGATGTCGCTGTAATCAGGGTGATCAAAATGTGAAAGGAGTAGATGGCCGACCTCAACCATCATGTTGCCGACCAATTCACGATTACGCGCCTCAGGCGCAGTGAAGAACTGTGGCCCCTCTGCCAAGGTGCCGATAGCAACACCCCACGGCCGTGACTCACCACCCATACGCAAGAACGTAAGTATCAGTAGGTCTTCTGGTTCGGTGATGTGAACGTTCAGCACATTGCCGCGTGGTGTGGGCTTGCCATCTCGCCACGCATGAAGTCTGCGAATGGTCTCCAACGACAGTGTCACGGCAGCACCGGAAGAGGATCATTGGCGCGAACTAGAAAGTCGCGCTCAGACGCATTCGCTGGCGATGCACCGTCGAGAAGCGCCGTCGCCCGGTCAAGCGTGATGCCGTTCAAGAACCGCTCCATGTCGTCCCCGAGCGCCGCCCCTCGGCCAAAGTCAAGTGCAAGTCGAAAGCATGCGTCAGCACGTTCGCAAAACGACACACATGATTCTTGGAAAGACGTCTGCGCATGCAAAACGAGGTCGAAGAGACTCTCTGGGTCGTCATCATCGCCTGCACCGTATTCACCGTTCATAAGGTGTGCAGCATTCTCCATGAGATCAAACCCACGACGCGCACGTTCGAGTTGGTAACGCAAGTCTTCTCCGCTGCGCACACTCGGCTGATTTGAACCAGGGTATGTAAGCACGAGAAAACCCGAACGAGACACGGCAACGCCACCAGCAAGCCCCAGACCCTCGAGGGTCACTTCGAGTGCATGCACCTACAAACCCATCTGCGCGCGCGCAGCTGCAAGATCTCCTCGACTGGTGTGCCCACCAAGGTCGGCGTAGGTCTTCACTTCGCCAACTTCGAGTGTGGGAACACCACCGATATACCGCACTGCGAGAACATCGATGATGAGAATGGCCTCAGGCAACATGATGCCGCGTGGAATGCGTGCGGTGAAACTTGACACCGCACCGGACAGCGCTTCGCCTGCTGCAAGTCGATGCAACAATTCATTGCTTTTCTCGATGGCCTCTTCGAGGTCATGCAATGGCCCGTCATTGGCTGCGATTCGATGGTCAAAGAATGTGTGGTTGCCAGTTGGCAGTACCTCGGCACCAACCAATGCGTCGAGCAACATTGCTCCTGCATCGCGAACCAAAGAAGCTTCGAAAGTTCGCCCACGCAGCAGCGCAAAAACAGATTGACCTTCACGTGGCGCAGCCGGATTCTCACGACGAGCAACTGCGCCCATTTTCACGTTGTGCACTGCAGAGATGACATTGGCATGACACTCGGGGTTTCGAGCCCACTGCTCAAACCGTCTGCGCGTCTCGCGTCTCGCCCGCTCTCGCTTGTCAGTCATTCCTTGTGTGATCTTTCATTCCACTTGTCGTGACCCCAGTTCTAGACGAGGGGTGCACCAAGGCTGCCAGGGCGTTCAGCGAGCAGCGCTGAGCAGCCACTCTTTGGCGCGAGCAAACGCGTCAGCTGCATCGTCTGGCCGGTGCACGGGGCGTGACGGGTCATGTGCAAACGCATGGTCGGCCTCGGGGTACACCTGCACGACCGCGCCGGTAGAGCGCAGCTGGTCGACATCAGACGGCGGCGTGAACGGGTCGACGCCACCGATGATGGCGAGCACGCATTCTGCACACCCTTCGATCATGTACCGAAGTGGCTCAAACTGTGTCGGGCTCTTCCACGGCTCGGGCAGGCTGATCATTCCGTAGAAGCTGGCGATGCGCGCGAAGCGACTGCTGCGCGCTGACTTGAAGCAATACATACCACCCATACAAAAGCCCATCAGCCCCACGGTGTCGGTTCCCAACTGATCGGCTGCCAACAACAAGTCGTTCAAATGGCGTTCGTCATCAAGTGTCGGCACAGCCGCGTAGCGCTCTTGCAAGTCATCACCCAAGGTGAGTCCTGGAAATGGCTCGACTGCGATCACGTTCATGTTCCACTCTTTGGCAAACGTCGCCACCATGTCGTCGTATAGCGGGCGCAACCCGTAGATGTCGGGCGCGATCACAAGACCTATGGATGGCGACGCGACGGTCTGTATTTCAGCGAGTGTTCCCGACGACAAGGTGATGCGCATTCCCTGATTCTTACCCACGCAAGCAGGAGATATTGCCGTGGTGAGACCCCGGGTGAACGCCCCGTCGGCACCGCTGGTGAACACGGTTTTGCACCGTCTCGGGCATGTCATCACTCATCACAACAACCGTGAACTACAAACCACTACGTCACCTACAACGGGAATGGGAACGGCTACGCCACGACCCCCACACCCTGGCCGAGGTGAACTCGTGGGGCTTGCCCGGTAGCCCTGTCACCGACCTCGACGAGGTGGTGGTGCGCGCTGGGTTCGGCAAGTCAGCCACCGACTCAATCGCTGACACTTACTTCTTCCATCTCATCTCCCTCGCCAAACACAATGACCTGGCTGCCCGCATCAGCCTGCAACGCATCGTGCCGTCAGTGCTCGCCATCGCCAGGCGACGCGGTCGCATCACACCCGGGGGCTTCGACCACGCCATGACGGAATGTCTGACCACCGCATGGATGCAGGTACGCACCTTTCCTATCGAGCGACGCACAAAAAAGATCGCTGCCAACTTGGTGCGCGACGTCGAATACCACGCATTCGTGCGCGAGCGCCGCAAGAAGGTGCACCCGTCGGTGTCGTTGGCCGAGCGTCACCACGAACTTGTCACCTACGACTTGGAGCCACACTCACTAGACGAGTTGAACGAGGTGTTGGCCCTTGCTGAACAACACGGCCTGTCCAACTACCACTCGACACTTCTGCGTCGCATCGCAAGTGGTGAACACAACGAAGACATCGCTCGCAGCTACAAGATCTCAGCCCGCACGGTTCGTGACCACCGTGCGACAGCACTTGCGCAGGTGCGCGACATACTCGAAAAGATCAACGAATGAGTGGTGACTAGTGCGTCAACTTCGCACGACGTAGGCGCAAGCTATTCGTCACCACGAACACACTCGATGATGCCATCGCAAGTCCTGCCCACATCGGGTTCATCAACCCGGCAGCAGCGAGTGGAATGGCTGCGACGTTGTAAGCAAAGGCCCAGAACACATTCGCCTTGATCGTGCGAAGCGTCGCACGCGACAGGCGAATGGCATCGGCGACCAAGCGCAGGTCACCACTCACGATGGTCAGGTCACTGGCCTGCATTGCGACATCGGTTCCACCACCCATGGCGACGCCGACATCAGCTTGGGCCAGTGCAGCAGCGTCGTTCACACCGTCACCAACCATGGCCACGGCGTAACCGCGCTCTTGCAGGTCTTTCACCACGGCCACTTTTTCCGACGGCAACAAACCAGCGCGCAGGTGGTGATCGTCGATGTCGATACCCACTTGTTCGGCAATCGATCGTGCGGTGTCTTCGTTGTCGCCGGTCAACAACACCGGTGCAAGCCCCATGAGACGCAACTCGGCGATTGCTTCAGCGCTGGTGGGCTTTGGCTGGTCAGCCACCACGAACACCGCGCGCGCCGAACCACCCCACGCTGCGACAACTGCGGTGTGGCCGGCGTGGCGCGCTGTCGACAATGCTTCTTTCAATACTCCAGGCACGATCGTGAGGTTCTG
>SXWG01000112.1 GCA_005789925.1 Actinomycetota bacterium
CTGTGCTGGACCGGCTGACGGACGCCATCTTGATGGGTGGTGTCGCTTGGTACTTCGGAAGTGAATACGGGGCTCACGCCGCCGTACTGCCGTTCGCTGTGCAGACGATGTCGTCCCTCATCTCGTATCAGCGGGCAAAGGCTGAAGCTCTCGGACTCGACGCAAAAGGCGGTCTGATGGAGCGAGCCGAGCGCATCGTGCTGCTCTGTGTGGGATTGCTGTTCGACTCTTTGTTCCTGCCCATCATGTGGTTGATGCTCGTACTCACGACAATGACGGTCATCCAACGTTTCCTGATGGTGTGGAGACAGGCAGAAGTGTCGAACTCAACGCAGGCCAAGCGCGACGAGCGTTCCCGACGACGTGTTCAACGGCAGGAACGCTTCAGCTCGCGTGCGACTCGCCGTCACAATTCGCGGCGTACGTCGGCACGTGGAAGACGGAATGGCGCAGCGCGACACTGATCGACGACGAACTCTCGGTGGAGTCGCGACCGTCGGTGGATACAGGATCGGGTCGCTCGTTGCTCGCCTGACGCCGGCGTTCGTCACCCAGAACACGGCTGCATTGTTGGCGCCGACCGTCGCATTGTCGCTTCGTGACAAGCGCGCAATGTTTGAGCGCCATCTGTCGAGAGTCGCCCCTGATGTCGGTGGGCTGCAACGTCGGCGCATGGCACAGCAGGCCTTCGATAGTTACATGCGCTACTACTTGGAGAGTTTCAGGTTGCCGGACCTTTCTCCTCGGTACGTCGACAAGATGTTCAGTGTCGACGGTTTCTCGAACATTGAGTCGGCCCTTGAGCGCGGTAGAGGTGTGATTCTCGCGCTGCCGCATCTCGGTGGTTGGGAGTGGGCAGGTCGCTGGATGGCAGACCGTGGCCACAAACTGACCGTCGTGGTCGAGCCACTGCAGCCACCCGAGTTGTTCGACTGGTTCACCGATCTGCGAAGCGAACTCGGCATGAACGTGGTCCCGCTTGGTCCGTCAGCGGCACCGAGCGTGCTGTCAGCCCTACGGGCGAACGAGATTGTGTGTCTGCTCTGTGATCGAGACATCCAAGGCGGCGGCATTCCCGTCGACTTCTTCGGTGAGCGCACGACACTTCCTGCGGGCCCCGCGATGCTCGGTCTTCGGGCGGGGGCCGCCGTGTTGCCGACGGCGGTGTACTTCACGCGTCGAACCGATGGCCACCATGCACTTGTCATGGATGGCCTCGACATGTCGCGGAGCGACTCGCTTCGCACCGATGTCGCTCGCATCACGCAAGAGCTGGCGCTGCGACTCGAATACCTCATTCGTCGCGCGCCAGAGCAATGGCACTTGTTTCAACCGAACTGGCCCTCTGACCCGGGGTATCCCCACGGCAATGTCGGTCAGGAATAGGCCTCGAACAATTCGCCGATCGCCTTGACTTGTCCGCCTGATGTCGACGACATCACCGCGATTGGTGTCACGCTTTCGTCGAACCAGGCATCGAGACCATCTCGCACGAACGTCGCACTCCCGCCGAGCGTGCAGTCGTGGAGCCAAGTGTCACTCATGGCTGCGAGCACGTCGTCTTTGTCGCCATTCGACAGTGCTTTCTCAATGGCGTCCATCTCGTCAACGTATCCGGCACCTCGCCAGTAATTCCGGTAGTTCGGCAAGATGACATAGCCCATCAAAGTTTGCCTATTGACGGCGTCTGCAGCTGCGCGGTCATCGTCGATGACTGTCGGAATCATGTTCGCAAGGAACATCGCCGACGTACGGGTCGAGTCGAGCAACCTGAGCTGAGTTGCCATGTGGCTGCGTGATGCATTTGCCCAGATCGCACCGTCCGAGACACGTGCAGCAAGTGTGAGCATCTTGTCGCGAAGAGTGGCCAGGTAGATGTGGGGTAGTGATCCGGAGGCCTTCTCGTTTGCCTGCATAGCAGTCACATAGTTTTCGATGTCAGCAAGCGGTTTACCGGTGCTCACGTTCAGTCGTTTGACGACTGGTCCATGGCTGACACCCAGGCCAAGTGCGAAGCGGCCGTCCGACACTTCGTTGATGTGAGCGGCGATGTTTCCCGTCTCCACGGGATGGCTGTAGTAAATCGGTTGAATCGACGTCCAAAATCGAATGTCCCGCGTGGCATGGGCTAGCGACACGGCGAGCCCCATCGTGCCCCCGAGGCTCGGCAGGGCCAGTCCACCGAATCCACGCGTGTCGGCTTCAACGGCCATGTCGATGATTGCTCGCCGTTTTGTCGGCGTGGCAATCACTGACAACGCTGGTTTGCGCGGTGCATTCGTCATGGTTGTCACCGTAGTTCGCGTCAACACTGTGGCGGTGGGCGCGATTTGCTGAATCTGCGCCTACCGTGTGGCTCCATGAGTGCTAACAGATCTGCGGATTCGTCAGCACAGTCGCAGCCAATGCTGCGCATAGGGATGGTCTGTCCGTACAGCCTCACGATCCCCGGCGGTGTGCAGCACCAGGTACTGGGTCTGGCACGCAGTCTGCGCGCTCGTGGTCATGAAGTGCGCGTGCTCGGTCCCTGCGACGGTCCGCCTCCCGCATCGTTCGTCACACCGCTTGGCGACAGTTTGCCGACTTCGGCGAACGGCTCAATCGCTCCGCTTGCTCCCGATCCGTCAGCATCGCTGCGCACAATTCGTGCATTGAATGACGAAGCATTCGACGTGCTGCACCTGCACGAACCTTTCGCGCCAGGCCCGACTCAGACGGCAGTTTTCGTGAAACTCGCTCCGATCGTGGCAACTTTCCACATGGCGGGTAACTCGGCGGGATACAAGGTCTTTCGTCGACCTCTCAGTCACTTCGTCTCGCGACTTGACGTGCGATGTGTCGTGTCGAAGGATGCGTTGCAACTCGTCAGTGAGTTTTTCCCAGGGGACTACGAGGTGCTCTTCAACGGTATCGAGTTGAACCAATATGAGAGCTCCTCGCATCAAAGTCGCACCGAAGGCTCGCGAGCAATCTTCTTCATCGGTCGTCATGAACCTCGAAAAGGTCTCGACGTGTTGTTGAAGGCGATGGAGCGGTTGCCATCGGACGTCACGCTCTGGATCGCATCAGACGGCCCCGACACCACTCGGCTAAGAGCACAACATGGACATGATCCGCGAGTCGAGTGGCTCGGGCGAATCTCCGACGACGAGAAGATTCGACGCCTTCAGTCTGCGTCTGTGTTCTGTGCTCCGTCGCTGCATGGTGAATCCTTCGGTGTCGTGTTACTTGAAGCCATGGCTGCCGGAGCACCGGTGGTTGCGAGCAGTCTCGATGGGTATCGAAATGTTGCGACCCATGACGTCGATGCATTGCTTGTCGAACCGGGGGATCACGTCGAGTTGGCAGCAGCCTTGTCACGTGTTCTCGACGACGAACCGCTGGCGACTCGACTCATCGATGCTGGTCGGACACGTGCCCGTGAATATTCGATGGACGAATTGGCGGCCCGTTATGAGGTTTTGTACCGCCGTGCACTTGACATCGAGGCAGCAGTCGGTTCTGCAGTTCGGGTGCCACGTATGCTGAAGAGGTTCGAGGGCCGCTTTATGCGTGGTCCGCGAGAAAGGACCTGAGTGTCATGACCACATGGATCATCATCGCGGTCGTCGCCGTTCTGCTGGTCGTTTTCATCGGCCTGTACAACTCGCTCGTTCGCCGTCGAGCACAGGTCGACAATGCATGGTCACAAATTGACGTTCAGCTTCGTCGCCGCCTCGACCTCATTCCGAATCTCGTCGAGACAGTGAAGGGTTATGCGCAGTTCGAGAAATCGACTCTTGACGCAGTCATCTCCGCACGACAGTCGGCGATGTCTGCTGCACCGTCGCCCCAAGCACAGGCGTCTGCCGACAACATGGTCTCGGGCGCCCTGCGGCAGTTGTTCGCGCTCTCAGAGGCATATCCCGACTTGAAGGCGAATCAGAACTTTCTGTCCCTGCAGGAACAGTTGGCTGAGACGGAGAGCCGCGTTGCGTATGCACGTCAGTTCTACAATGACGAAGTTCTGAGGTTGAACACCGCCATCCAACATTTTCCGACGTTGATCGTGGCGAGGTTGTTCAATTTCACAGAGCGCGAGTATTTCGAGGCCGGTCCAGAGGCGCAAGCGCCTCCAAAAGTCTCGTTCAGTTGAGTCGCTGGTCGTAATCTCTCTTCTGCCATGCATGACTTGATCTCGGCGAACAAACGCCGCACAGCCCTGCTCGTCGTCGGATTCGTCGTGTTTCTCGTTCTCGTCGGATGGGCAGCAGGTCTCTACATCGGCAGTCCCGTGTGGGGGACTTTGGTTGCACTTGCGTTCTCCGCAGTGGCGGCATTCGGGTCGTATTGGAAGTCAGACGCAATCGCACTGCGTGTCAGTCGCGCAGTCCCTGCAGACCCGACGACGTACCAGCGACTGCACAACCTTGTCGAAGGTCTGTGCATCGCAAGTGGCCTGCCGAAACCGGGCATCTATGTGATCCATGACGACGCGCCGAATGCATTCGCAACCGGACGCAATCCGCGTCATGCGGCCATCGCTGTCACAACGGGTTTGCTCGACAAGATGAATCGAGTCGAGCTTGAGGGGGTGCTCGCGCACGAACTGTCGCACATTCGCAATTACGACATTCTGATCTCGACGATGACGGTCACGATGGTGGGGGCGATCGCACTGTTGTCCGACCTTGCCATTCGTCTCATGTGGTGGAACGGAGGTCGCGTCAGGAGAGGCGATGATCGCGGCAATTCCGGAAACCCTCTCGCCATTGTCGGGTTCGTGCTCCTGATCCTTGCTCCCATCATTGCGGTGCCTGAAGATCCCAGGTGCATTAAAAGGCATTTGGGTC
>SXWG01000113.1 GCA_005789925.1 Actinomycetota bacterium
GCCGGTTCTTCGCACGCCTGGGAACATCACGACAAGTCGATTCCCTATGTGGGGGTACTGCCGCATACGCGACGGTCACGGCAATCGGATCCCCTCTCACGTGTGACCCCATGGATGTGCGGTATTCGAAACTGATCTTGCTGTGGGGCACGAACACGAAACTGACGAACCGCCATCTCTGGCCATTCATCGAAGAAGCACGTGAGAAGGGGGCAAAAGTCGTCGTCATCGACCCCGTGCGCACCGTCACCGCAGATGCGGCCGATCAGTTCATCCAGCCATTGCCCAGCAGTGACGTCGCATTGATGTTGACGATGATGCACGTCATCATTCGTGACGGCCTCGTAGACCATGACTACGTCGACAAACACACAAGTGGTTTCGATGAACTGGCCGCCCACGTCGCAGATTGGACACCACAACGTGGCGCTGACGTCTGCGGAGTCGATGCAGATGTCATCGAGGCTCTTGCTCGCGAATATGGGAGAACGACTCCTGCATTCATCCGCACGCTCATCGGGGCAGAACATCGTGAGCATGGTGCACAGTTCTTTCGTACAATCGTTTGTCTCCCGTCACTCACAGGCGCATGGAAGCACAGAGGTGGTGGGTACTCGCGAAGTGTCGGGTCGTACGTCAACGACTTCGTGAACGACGCATCGTTCGACGCTCCACATCTCTCTGCCGGAAAGTCACGTCGACCGATCAGCATGAACACGATCGGCTGGGCACTGACGACTGATGAGCTCGATCCACCCGTCAAGGCATTGTTTGTCTACAACGGCAATCCGGTGGCGACAGCTCCCCGCGCGGCGTTGACCATGCAGGGTCTGTCACGAGACGACTTGTTCACTGTTGTGTCAGAGCAATTCATGACTGACACTGCGCGTTACGCCGATGTCATCTTCCCTGCCTGTACCCAACTCGAGCAGGACGACGTCGTGACAGCGTGGGGACATCTCTATCTCGGCTACAACCACAAGGCCATCGAGCCTCTCGGTGAAAGTGTGCCGAACACAGAGCTGTGGCGGCGCCTGGCCGGTGCTATGAGTTTCACTGAGCCCGAGTTGTTCGAGAGTGATGAATCACTTCTTGAGAACTACCTCGCCGGTGTCGACGTCGCGACGTTGCGTCGTGATGCCGTCATTCGGCTTCCGCTGCCAGATCATCTTCGGCCGTATGCAGAAGGCGGATTTGCCACTGCGTCTGGTCGACACGAATTTGCCAACGCCCAGTTGGAGCGTGAAGGGCACGGACGTTTGCCGCATTACTCGTCGCCAGAAGAAGGTCCCGGCGGAACTTTAGCGGCGACATACCCGTTGGTGCTCATGTCGCCAAAGATTCATCAGCGCTTTCTCAACACGTCGTATTCACACCTTCCTGCGCACGCTGACCCCGAGGGTGAGATGTACTGCGACATTGCATCTTCCGACGCGGCGGTGCGCGGCATCGCAGACGGTGACCTTGTGCGCGTCTTCAACGATCGAGGATCTGTCGAAGTGGTCGCGCGAGTTACCCCACTTTCACGTACTCGTGAAGGGATGGTCATCGTTCCATTCGGTTGGACATGGTCACGCACGCGAGATCACAACACGGTGAACGTGTTGACGAGCGACACACCGACCGACTGGGGTGGTGGTGTCGCTTTCTACGACACACTCGTTCAAGTCGAGCGGCTGACTACTCACCCGACCTGATTGACAGTCAAAATTGTTCCTGGAATCTCAGGACGCAGCGGGTTGGTCTGGGTTCCGAGAGATCGAATAATCATCTGGCTGCTGGTTGTCGACGTCATCATCAGCTGAAAAAAGTCACCAGGTACAACATCAACGAAATAGTTCAACATCACCAGATGGCGACTCGACGCTCCGCTCGACGTGATGACGACTTCGGTGTCGGTCCATGGGACGTTTGCTGTGCTCTTTGTGAGCCACACGCTCAATGTGTCGGTGCCTGCATCGCCTTTCTCAATTTGTGACGAGAACATGATGTTGAACTTTCCTGTTGCGTTGAAAGTGATCTTTGATCCATCGACAATCGACACCCCACTCGAGAAGTCCGTGGAGTTCAGTTGGACCGGTGTTGCCAGGTTCTGCGGAAGCGGAACAGTGGTCGTGTCGTAGAACGACCCGTACGCACCAAAGCCCCCTGCTGGGCCAGTTGCTCCGATCGGACCCTGTGAACCAGTGGGACCAGCGGGACCTGTCGACCCGGTGGGGCCCGTTACCCCCTGCGCGCCTTGTAAACCTTGCGGTCCGAGACCACCGTCAACGCCGTTTACACCAGGCAGACCGAATGGTCCCGCCGGCCCTGCAACGCCGGGAAGACCACGTGCACCTCTCAGTCCACGCGGGCCTGGCACACCACGTGCACCACGTTCTCCGTCCCGCCCGTCAATTCCGTCCTGACCATCAGTGCCATTTTTCCCGTCTGCGCCTTTTGCGCCGGCAGGACCTCGATCACCTTTGGGGCCCATAGGTCCAGGTTCACCATGCACTGACGCGCGCACCCCCTGTATCGCTCCGACATATGCCGGAAGTGCAGCGGCGAGACCGACGAGTGATGCTACGAGGAGGACACCGATAGAGCGACTTCGTGTCACGTAAACGAGGGTAAGCGCATTGTTCACGTCGCACTCGTGACGAAAATACCGAAGCAACGAATTCGATATTGTCCACGTATGTCTCGTCTCGACCAACAACGAGGAAATCCTTTTCTCGAGGGGAACCTCGCTCCCGTGCGCGATGAAGTGACAATCACCGACTTGAAAGTCACAGGTTCATTGCCGCGCGAACTTGACGGCCGTTACCTTCGCAACGGACCCAACCCCATTGGTGTGGTCGACCCAGCCAAGTACCACTGGTTCGTCGGACACGGCATGGTGCATGGCATTCGGCTTCGTGACGGGAAAGCTGAGTGGTACCGCAATCGATTCGTACGCAATCCCGAAGTGTCCCGCGCGCTCGGGGAAGAACCGAAACCCTCTGACTGGCCCGCTGACCACCCGACGTTTGCTGCCAACACCAACGTCATCGGCCACGCCGGCAAGACGTTCGCGATCGTTGAGGCGGGTTCGCCTCCAGTCGAAATGTCATACGACCTCGACACCATCAAGGTGTCAAATCTCGATGGAACTCTCCCCTACGCGTTCTCTGCTCACCCGAAGAAAGACCCTCGCACCGGCGAACTTCGCGTGATGACGTATTGGTGGGGCTGGGGAAACAAGGTGCAATACCTCGTGGTCGACACCGCAGGTCGTGTTCGCAAGAGCGTCGACGTTGATGTACAGGGCGGACCGATGATTCACGACATCGCATTCACCCAGAAGTACGTGCTGGTGTTCGACTTACCGTGTGTGTTCAACCTCGACGCCGCCATGTCGGGGTCACAGCTGCCATATTTCTGGGATCACAATTACGACGCTCGCATCGGCTTCCTTCCACATGACGGCACCGCAGCTGATGTGAAATGGGTGTCAATTGATCCTTGCTACATCTTTCATCCGATGAATGCATTCGATGATGGAGACGAAGTTGTCCTCGATGCCGCACGCCACCCGAAAATGTTCGATCGCGAGCGTCGCGGACCAAACGAGGGTGACCCCACACTTGACCGCTGGCGGCTCAACCCGACCACCGGCACGGTCTCGACCAGTCGCATCAGCGACCGACCACAAGAGTTTCCGCGTATCAATGAGTCACTCATCGGCCTTCCTTATCGTTACGGATACTCAGCTGGAATCGGCAAACAATTCGCCCAAGACACGTTGATTAAGGTTGACCATCACACTGGTTCGGTCACTGCACGTAATGACCAACCCCAATTTGGTTACGGTGAACCGGTCTTTGTTCCCCGTCACCATGCGGCACGGGAAGACGACGGCTATGTCATGGCTCTACGACACGACACCTCCACTGACACATCAGATCTGGCCGTGTTCGACGCCGACGCACTTGACGCAGACCCGATCGCCGTCGTGCATCTTCCGGTTCGTGTGCCCAATGGGTTCCACGGAAACTGGGTGCCCGACTCCCCGAACTGAAGCAGAACCCATCACGACACGACCAGCCACGGGCATGTGCCGTAGCGTCAGATCTCGTGGCTGAAGCGATGGACATCACTGGAAAAGTGGCACTTGTTGCTGGTGGCACGGGCGGCATCGGACAGTTGGTTGTCGAAGACTTACGTCGTCGTGGTGCAGTAGTTGCCACAGCATCTCGAACCCCCGGCGATTCCGTCGACCTCATCGCCACAGACCTCAGGCTTCCTGAGGCCGCGGCAGAAGTGATCGACCACGTGATATCTACTCACGGACGTCTCGATGTGGTGGTGAATGCAATCGGAGTCATTGCATTCGGCGACACGACGTCGACGACTGCAGACACCGTTGAAGAGCTCTTTCTCACGAACACCTTCACGCACATTTTCTTGTGCGCCGCTGCACTACCGAAGATGACACGCGGCGGAGTCATCGTCGGCATCTCCGGAGTCGTCGCGGAACAGAATCTGCCCGGCATGGCGGTGTACGGCGCTTCGAAGGCCGCGATGCGGTCCTTCAACGAAGGATTCGCACGTGAAGCTCGGCGACTTGGCGTGCGCGTGGTCGATGCGCGCCCACCTCACACCGAAACCGGATTGGCGACACGTGCAGTTGCTGGCACTGCACCGAAGTTCCCCGAAGGGTTGAACCCGTCATTTGTCGCGAAGCGATTGGTCGATGCCATCGCAAGCGGCGAGACCGACCTTCCATCAACAGCATTTTCACAATGAGGACAACATCGTGAAAAACATCATCGCGTTCAGTGGCTCGACTCGTGCGTCCTCTTTCCACACGCGCATCCTCCGCGCATTGCAAGAGATGTCTCCCGCTGACGTGAAGGTGGACGTGTTCGATCTGAGTGATGTGCCCTTCTACAACGAAGACCGCGACAATGACCGAGCTCCGGCAGCAGTTCAGTCGCTTCGGTCAACTGTCGAAGCAGCTGATGGCGTCATCTTTGCTGCACCTGAATACAACTTCTCGTATTCGGCTCTCACCAAGAACACCATTGACTGGCTGACCCGGCCAAAAGGTGCGGGGGTACTTCGCGACAAGAAGATCGCTCTCATCTGCGTGACACCCGGGCCGAGCGGGGGAAAGAACGTCTCGAAGGCGATGTCTGACCTTCTTCCCTTTTTCGGGAACACCATCGTTGCGACGGTCACCGCCTCTGGAATCACCGACAAGATCGCCCCAGATTCCGCAGTTATCACTGAGGCGGAACTGAAAGCCGATCTGGCTGGGGTGCTCGCTGCCTTCTGACGAAGTGCAACAATGCTGTTTGATTCTGTGACTCACCCGACTGTAAGGACCCACTGACATGGCATATGACCCCGTATCTGACACACGCCTCGACCCACGCGTTCGCGCCATTCTGCAATTGATGCCGTCGGGAGAGCCACCGGTGTATTCATCGCGCGAGGACGTATTGGCTGCCGCACAATCGCCAGCGGCGTTGGAGTTGATTGAGAGTCAGCGTCAACTGATGGAGATGTGTGACACCGAGGACGTCGTCACCGCGCGTGGTCTCGAGATGTGGACCGAAAAAATCGAGTCACAACCAGATGGAAACATGATCCATCTTGAAATCACTCGTGCTGCAGGCGATGCAATCGTCCCCTGCGTGTACTACATCCATGGCGGTGGCATGGCCTCGCATTCGTGCACCATGGGTAACTACCGCGCATGGAGCAAGTTCATCGCACATCACGGAGTCTGCGTCGTGATGGTCGAGTTCCGTAACTCGATGCAGCCCAGTTCTGTCAACGACATCGCACCATTCCCCGGTGGTCTCAACGACTGTCTGTCGGGGTTGAAGTGGATTCATGCGAACGCTGCGACACTGCGCATTGACGAATCACGCATCGTCGTAAGTGGGGAAAGTGGTGGCGGAAACCTCACGTTGGCAGTTGGGCTCCAGCTGAAGCGCGACGGTCACCTGAATCTCATCAAAGGCCTCTACGCGTTCTGCCCGTACATCGCGGGCGAGTATCCACGACCGGAGCTTCCGAGCACGGTCGAGAACAACGGCATCTTCATCACGTTGGGTGGAAATGGTCCGGCACTCGCCTACGGAATCGAACATCTCGAGACGCGGGACCCCATCGCTTGGCCGTACTGGGCGACAACCGACGATGTGGCTGGGTTCCCGCCAACTGTGATCAGCGTGAATGAATGCGACCCACTACGTGACGAAGGTATCGCCTTTTATCGAAAGCTTCTCGAGGCCGGCGTGTCAACACGCTGTCGAAATGTGCTGGGCACGATGCACGCCACTGAGGTCATCCCCATCGTGTGCCCCGAGATCACGGCTGACGCGGCCGCACATCTCGCAGCGTTCGCCAAGAACTAGAGCGCCTTCGGGCAGTGTGCCGACTGTTTTGTTGGCAGAGGGCCATCAATCCATATCGAACTAACATGAATCACTAATGACTCGTAGACGACTCACTGTTTCTGACCTTGCCGCACTAAAGGGAGTGCGTCAATTGACGATGTTGCGCATCTTCACCCTGGACGATGCCGCCGCTGCAGAAAATGCCGGCATTGATGTGGTGTCTGCTCCCCCGGAACTTGTATCGAATCCTCGGTATCGCCGAGTGGCGCCATCACTTTTCACCTTGACTGGGAAGTCACATCTCGAAGCTGGCTCTGCCGATGAACATTTACGTTGGGCCGGAGACATGCTGATGGCAGGAGCCGATTGCATCTACTGCTCGGGGAGCATGGACCGTGTTGAACATCTCGCAAAGGAATACGTCCCCGTGGTCGGACATGTTGGCCTTGTTCCATCACGTGCCGGGTGGAGCGGTGGGTTTCGAGCAGTCGGCAAGACGGCAGACGATGCGTTGCGTGTCTACCGCGAGTGCGTCGCACTTGAGAATGCTGGTGCAATCGCAGCTGAAATTGAGGTAGTTCCCGCTGAAGTTGCTAGCGAGATCAGTGTTCGGATGAAGAAATTATCGTTGTGGTCTATGGGATCCGGTGCTGGGTGCGATGCTCAGTATCTCTTCGCCATGGACATTCTCGGAGAACCTGCCAACCCGATGATGACTGGCATCGCGCGCATACCACGGCATTCAAAGGTGTACCGCAACTTTGCAACTGAATATGCACGCCTGCAGCAAGAACGCATCGCTGCATTCAGCGAATTCAGAGCAGACGTCGAGTTGGGTACCTTCCCCGAAAGTCGACATCTTGTACCTATTGACGAGGACGAACTGACTGAATTTAGGGCCGGACTTCCACCCGCCTGAGACGTCCCCGAGCAAGCGACAAACGTCGCAGACAAATGGGGTAAAGTAGAGAATCGAATTTCAAATCTGCGACCTAGCGCCCCGAGACATTGGGGCGGCAGTGGAGTTGTTGGAACAGTTACGCTCATTTCCAGACAGTGCACCAATGGAGATTGCCCAGTTCATTTCGGAAGTCAACGATGGAGCAGTCGTCATAGTTGCGATTGCGAATAGTGCACTGGTCGGTCTCGTCGGTGCACGAGTGGCCGGTGACCGTGCTTGGACCCAACTGGTTGCGATTCATCCCGACTGGCGCAACAGGGGAATCGGATCAGCACTCTCTCAAGGTCTTGAAAAACGACTACTCCACCTCGGTGTACGAAGAGTCTCAGCACTGATTGGTCGCGGTCAGGTCGGCGAGCAAGCTCTTCTAAACCGTGGATTTACACCCGTCGAAGGACTAGTGCTTTACGAGAAATTACTCTCCATAGAACCACGTGACGTTCGTATCATCGATAATTGGGGCGGACAGGTTCTCGACGTTGACTTGTGGGATCAACTGTCCGGGATGACACGCGAGCGCGAACTGGTTAACCAACGGATCATTGCCCCGCTGTCTGACCCATCCCTTGCGTTACGTGTCGGATTGAGACTGCCGAGCACCGTGCTCATGTTCGGACCACCCGGAACGGGTAAAACGACATTTGCTAAAGCGTTAGCGAGTCGACTGTCGTGGCCCTTCGTCGAACTTCTGCCGTCGAAACTTGCTAGTGGCGAAGGAACGTTGGCAAATGAACTGCGTGAAGCCCTCACTGAACTTGGGCGCCTAGAACATGTCGTCATCTTCATCGATGAATTCGATGAGATCGCCCCCGCTCGTGAGAGTCGTCCTGCTGCGGCTGGTGTCGTAAATGAACTCTTGAAATCAATCCCCGACCTTCGTGAACGCGCTGGGAAGCTTCTCGTCTGCGCAACGAACTTTGTAGAAGCCATCGACCCGGCGGTGCTCAGACCGGGGCGATTTGATTTCCTCATTGGCGTTGGTCCACCTGATCGAGATGGTCTGGCTGCGCTGTGGACACGTTCGCTCAGCCTCATGAACGTCGATGAAAACGTCTCTGTAACCGCCTTGGCCGACAAATGTGTCGGCTTCACGCCAAGTGATGTCGATTTGGCAGCACAAAGAGCAGCGGCTCGTGCCTTTGCACGTGCTCAATCCGATGGCAAGACGCCACTCGTCAACGGAGACGATTTGACCTTAGCAATCAGTCGAACTCGACCTTCGATCACGCCAGAGATGCTCAATGCGTTCAACGCCGAGGTCGTATCGTTTGAGCGAATCTGACCCACCACACCGGCCTGACCAACAAGGATCTTTAAGACGTCACCTTCAGTCAGTACTTTGCGTCCGCGCACGATGATGCCGGATGATGCGTTACCTCCGCCACCGTTGGCTCCAGCAACAGTCAGCTCATACAGACCGGTCACTGGCACAGTCCACTGTTGAATACCACCCGTTACGGTGAAATTGTTCGAGTCTGACGCCCACGTTGTGCTCGAGTACGCACTTTGACATTGAGCCATTTTCGGGCCGTTCGGGCCATTCGATATGCCGCAGGAAGTGAAGGTGTGAGATGTGAATGTGAAGCGAGCTGCGGAAACTTCTTCTGAGTCGTCGGTTGGCGCTGCAATGACGATAAGACTCGCGACGAGCAGAAGAAACACAGGCGATAGGAGTATCCGTACCACTGAGAAAAAGGCACGTTCAATTGACCCATTCTCCGCCACACGAAAAATCTAAGGAATGGGGAATCAACTAAAGAAAAACTGCAACAAATAAAACATGTTTTCAGATTGCCCATCACCAGTGTGAGTACCTGTGCAGAAACAACCAGTGCCCCCGGCATGAATCGAACATGCGAC
>SXWG01000114.1 GCA_005789925.1 Actinomycetota bacterium
AGCCTCACCGGGGACGAAGCCACTGGTGCTCGCACCGTGTACGACTCACTCGTCGCACCGGCCAAGCACATCGCCGACAACGCCGGCCTCGAAGGCTCTGTCGTGGTTCAGCGGGTCGAGAGCGAGAAGGGCTCCATGGGCCTGAACGCCGCGACCGGCGAATATGTCGACCTCGTCAAGGCCGGCATCATCGACCCAGCCAAGGTCACTCGTGCAGCCCTCCAGAACGCGGCCTCCATTGCCGCCCTGGTGCTGACCACCGAGTGCCTCGTGGCTGACAAGCCAGAGAAGAACCCACCAGCAATGCCCGGCGGGGGCGGAATGCCCGGTGGAATGGGGATGATGTAATTCATCCCTCTCGGATCGCTGGGAATAGTCAACCCCCCCTCGTGGTTGTTCCCGGTACCCCCCGATGTGAGCCCGGACCGTCAGGTCCGGGTTCACGTGTTTCTCGGCCCAGGTTGTGCTCGATGACGACCCTTAGCGTGGAGCTTCGATGAACGCGACCTCGTCACACCATCAGCGCCGTGGCTTCTGGTTGCATCAACTCACTGAATATCTCGTGGCATTCGCGCTCGTCAGTTCCGCAGCACAGTCCAAAGACACCACTGTGTTGTGTGTCGCAGCTCTTGTCATGCTCGTGAATGCAGCGACAACCGAGGGATTACTCGGTGCTTATCGACTCACGTCAGTAGCGGTTCATCGCATCATCGACATGTGTGTCGCCGGTCTGATGTGCGTCGCTGCTGTCACACTTGACGTGACCTCATCGACAACAGTGACTCTCGTTGGTGCAGCAGTCATAGTTGCGCTTCTCGGATCTGGTCTCATCTCTCGCTGGTTCCGACGCAACACTGCGTCCTGAACGTCGGTACGCTGACCCACATGGCATTCGAGCGACCTGCACCTGATCTGAACAAACTCATCGCAGCGTGGGAAGAGTGGGAGAAGGGGGCGGAGAGCCCTGGCCGCACTCTGGCCAATTTGAAGACCGCAGGACTTGCCGATATGTTCGTGCAGCTGAAGACCAGCGGATGGACTCCGGCAATTCCGACTTCATGAGTCGTCGTCCAGGCGGCGATCAGCGAATTCTTCGACCAGACGAATTCCGCATTGGTGAAACTGCACCGTGGTCCGGACGCGACCTCGATGTGCTCACAGATTTTGACGAATGCATCCGTCGTCTTGAGTCGTACTTCCTGAATCGTACGCCGGTCGACATTCGTGCCCCCTATGCGCCGGCGCAAGGAACTCGCCCGTCGGCGGTGCTGTTGCCGTTGGTGAATCGGTCCGGCACGCCACATATGGTGCTCACTCGTCGCAGCGCGAAGTTGAACAACCATCGTGGCGAGATTTCCTTTCCAGGTGGTCGAGTGGAAGACGGCGAGAACCACGAAGATGCCGCGTTGCGCGAAGCGCACGAGGAGATTGCACTTCTGCCACAACACGTGCGCACACTCGGTGTGCTCGACCTCGTGACCACGCGGGTGAGCAACAGCACCATCACCCCGATCGTCGGAGCAGTCGAGACCGAACCAAAGTTTTCAGCACATGCAGCTGAAGTCGAGAGAATTCTCACGTTGCCCCTCACTGAATTGGTTCGTGCCGATACGTATCGACATGAGTTCTGGACCACACCTTTTGGCGAGATCACCATCCACTTCTTCGAACTCGACGACGAGACCGTGTGGGGTGCCACCGGAAACTTGCTCGCGCAACTGATCGACGCTGTCACCCGCTAAGAGCCGGCATAGGCGCGCACAGTCCGGTAGAACACGAGCGCCCAACTGCGACACATCAGTCGGTCTCTCGTGGACCGGTGTAAACAATTCGTGCGCATGTCACTGAGGAACTTGTCGTCGATGCGGCGTCGAGTTGGCGCATCCCACCAGATTCCTCGGTCAATTCGAGAGAAGTTGCGGTAACTGAAGTCGTGGCGACGACAGGCGTTGGTGAAGTCGAAGGTTCGTCCTGTTCCGCCGATGAGCGGTGCGGAGCATCCGTCGCTCGACCAGTCGAAGCGCGTGTCTCCCGGTGGTGTGTCGGCTAGGTCGATGAACGTCGCGAGAGACGTGGAGAACACCAGTTGACGAAGCTCGGTGACAGCATCGGTGACTGGCTGTGGTGGGCTCACACCAAAGAGGGTGAGAACAAGCGATGAAAGCAGAAGTGGCATCGGGCATTCCTTTCCGATGCGGCCTACACGGCACGCATCGAGGCGTTTGCCCGAATGTGTGTGCGGTTCAGCCCTTCAGGCAGCGCATCAACTGAGCCATCTCGACTGCGCCCACGGCAGCCTCATCACCTTTGTTGTCGATTCCAGGGCCACTACGGTCGAGCGCCTGTTGCTCAGTGTCGACAGTCAGTACGCCGAACATGATCGGCAGCCCGGTCGCAAGTTGCGCATCTTGGATGCCACGAGCCGCTTCACCAGCGACGAAGTCGAAGTGAGCTGTGTCGCCACGAATGACACAACCGAGACAGATGACTGCATCGACTTTGCCGCTCTGGGCCATGGCCTTTGCGGCAAGAGGTGCTTCGAATGCACCAGGAACCCACGCTTCCATGACGTCGGTGTCGGCGACATTCAATCGGGAAAGTCCACGTCGAGCGCCGTCACGCAATGCGGACACGATGTGGTCATTGAAGCGCGCGGCGATGATTCCGATGCGCAACCCTGTTCCGTCGAGTGCGGGGCCAATTCCTGCTGAACCAGCGCGTGTCATGACTTCTCCTTCGTGGTCTGTTCATTGAATTCGATGAGGTGTCCCATGCGCTCACGTTTGGTGCGCAAGTACGCCTCGTTCTCGGGGGTCGGCACTGTGTTCAGAGGAACGCGATCGACCACGGTGAGACCGTATCCGCCGAGGCCACCGCATTTCGACGGGTTGTTCGTCATCAGTCGCAGCTGGTGAACACCGAGATCAGCGATGATCTGCGCACCGATTCCGTACTCGCGGGAGTCCACCGGAAGGCCCAACTGCAGGTTCGCATCGACAGTGTCGAGTCCTTCGTCTTGAAGTGAGTACGCACGGATCTTGTGGCCGATGCCGATGCCACGGCCCTCGTGGCCGCGCAGGTACACGACGACACCGCGACCCTCTCTTGCGACGAGTGACATGGCGCTTTCCAGTTGTGGACCGCAGTCGCAGCGGCGTGAGGAGAACACATCTCCGGTGAGACATTCGCTGTGCACTCGAACAAGGACCGGATCACCGTCGCTCACGTTGCCTTGCACGAACGCCAAGTGCTCGACCTGATCGATCGTGCTGCGGTAAGCCACGCAGGTGAAGTCTCCGAAGTCGGTGGGAACTTTTGCTTCGCCGACTCGCTCGACGAGTCGTTCGTGACGGCGACGGTATTGGATCAACTCGGCAATTGAAGACAGCAAGAGTCCGTGCTCTGCGCAGAACTTTCTCAAGTCGGGGAGACGCATCATCGTGCCGTCGTCATTTTGAATTTCACAGATGACACCGGCTGGTGAACATCCGGCAAGGCGCGCAAGGTCTACAGCTGCCTCGGTGTGACCTGCACGCTTCAACACGCCGCCTTGGCGTGCGCGCAACGGGAAGATGTGTCCAGGTCGTGCGAATTCGGCGAAACCGACGGTGCCATCGGCGAGTCCACGCAGCGTGGCGGCGCGGTCAGCGGCGCTGATTCCGGTGGTCGTTCCCTCGATGATGTCGACCGAGTCAGTGAATGCGGTGCGCTGGCTCTCCGTGTTCTGCTCGACCATGAGAGGGAGACGCAACTCGTTGCACCGCTCTTCGGTGAGTGGTGCACAGACCACGCCGCTTGTGTAACGCACGATGAATGCAAGTTTCTCTGGTATGGCGAACTGTGCGGCCATGATGAGGTCGCCCTCGTTCTCGCGATCTTCGTCGTCGACCATCACGACGATTTCGCCGCGTGCGATTGCAGCGACGACGTCCTCGATGGGGGCAAAGGGTTGTTCGCTCATGATGTTGTTTCCTTTCGACGCTCGAGGATGACCTCGATGTCTTGGTCGAGAACTGAGATTCCGGTGAGTGTGCCGCGCCACATGTCTGCCGCGGTGTGCGCGGGTAGGCCATCGAAAGCGGGCAAGGCGGATGGGTCGCCACACACCACAGGAGCGACGTGAAAGACATATCGATCGACGAGGCCCTGTTCATGGAACGAGCGCGCAACTTTCGGCCCGGCCTCCACCATCAGGTGAATGTCACCTTGTGCGCCGCATTGGTCGAGCAATTCCTCAAGTTGGCCGGTCCATTCAGTGCATGGTTGCACCGCCGCATCGGCGGGCACGCTTCCGTCGCGGCTCGCGAGCACGACGCGTCGGGGTGAGCGTCCTGCAACATGGCGCACGTCAAGCCGTGGGTTGTCAGCGCGAACGGTTCCCATTCCGGTCACGATGACATCAGCATCGGCTCGCAATTCATGAACGCGACTGCGTGCGGCGTCACCAGTGATCCATGTTCTGTTCGGAACCGTCGCATAACCGTCGATGGTGACCGCCATTTTCAAGGTCACATATGGACGATTGGTGCGACGATGGCGAATGTATGCGGCAAGTTGGGTGTGCACGTCGCTCGCGCATACGTCAGTGACGACCTCGACGCCGGCGCTTCGAAGTTCTGCATGTCCTCGTCCGGACACTTTGGTGTCTGGGTCTTCAAGCGATGTGACCACGCGCGCGACACCGGCATCGATGATCGCTTTTGTGCAGGGACCAGTTCGTCCGGTGTGGGAGCACGGCTCGAGAGTGGAGTAGAGAGTCGCACCAACTGTCGAGTGCCCACCGCGCAAAGCTGACTGGAGGGCGACGATTTCGGCGTGCGGACCACCAGGTTCTGACGTGGCGCCCTCATGGATCGAACCGTCGGAGCAGACCAACACAGCACCGACCCAGGGGTTTGGACGCGCGCGGGTGCGCGCAGTCTCGGCCATAGCGATGGCACGACGCATCAGCGTCTCGTGGTCGTTCATGTTGTGTCCTTGCTCCCATCCGGACTGTGACCGTCGGCCTCAGAATCTCACTGAGTCGGCCCCGCCACCGAGGTGACGGGGTTCGCGGGCTGTAACCGCCGGTTGGGACTTTCACCCGACCCTGCAAGGGGTGTGTTGTTGTCGGCAGACGAATCTGCCAAGACAGAGGCTACGACCAGGGGTTCTTCGCCAGCAACCCGAGCACATGTCGCCAGAACGACACCAATTTCTCGGGGTCGTCCTCTATTCCCATTGCGGGTCCAAAGATGAGCGCACCGAACATGAGGGCAGACGAAATCTGGGCTGCCCTGATTGAGTCACTCGGTGTGAGACCGAGGACGTTTTCAAGGTTCGTAGCCATGGCAGTTATGACGGGCCGATCCTGTATTGCAAGCCGATCTGTCTCGCCCTCCAAGGCCAGCCACGCATTCAACTTGATGAGATGCACGAGATCGTCGTCAATGATCGCCGCAGGTGACACCAGGTTCTCCTGATGCGCGCTGATACGACTGGCGATACTTCGTGTGAGGTAGTCGCGCATTGCAAGAAAGAGCTCGGTCTTGCCACCAAACCAAGTGTGAACGAAACCGTGGTTGATGTCTGCCCGTTCTGCGATGTCGCGAACGCCCACCACTGAGAACGGCTGCTGGCGAGTCAATTCGATGGCGGCATTGATGAGGCGTAGTTCACCTTCGGCACGAGATACGGGTGAGCGCCTTTTTGCCTTCTTCGGTATCCCTGACGCCTTCTTGACTCCCTTGGTAGGCGCCTTCCTCGCTGCAGCCTTACGCGGGGGAGTCCTCTTCTTTGCCGCCACGGCGCCAACTTAGCGGTGAGTCGAGTGCCGACGTTCTCTCACTAGACAAGAACAACATTCACGGTCTTTCGATAAAGAGTCACAGACTGTTCGTGCTACGGTCGTCTTCGTGCGTTACCCGAAAATTCTTGCAATAGCCACGGCCCTCACGATGGCGACCATGTCAACTTTAGTCATCCAACCGGCATCTGCAGTAGGGCCGACGACTTTGTATGTCGCACGTACTGGTTCAGTCGGCAATGGCTCGAGCTGTGCATCACCCGGCTATGTCGGGTCAACACACGCTGCGATTCAAGCGGCACTTAATGCAGCGAGCACAGGTGACACGGTCTACCTATGCGCAGGTATCTATTCCATTTCCACACGGCTTGAGGTAACGAAGTCCTTGACAATCCGTGGAGCAGGCGCCAACTCGACGGTCCTGGACGGGGGTGGTAGCACTCAGATTTTGATTGTTCAGGACGCAAATCTCAACGACGGAGCATCCGGTGACGAGATTACGGCCACAATTGAGGCACTGTCATTTGAAAATGGCAATGCAACCGACATCAACGGAACGGAATGTGACGATGGCAACCGTTGTGGAGGAGCAATTTTCGTCGAAAATGAGAGCCGAATCGCGATCTCTGACGTTCACTTTAAAAACAACACAGCTGATTTTATTGGTGGTGCCGTGGCACGTTTCATTGGTCAGTATCAGGACGTTCCTTCGACGATCAACCGGTCATCGTTTGAGGGAAACATGGCAAAACTAGATGGTGGCGCAATCGCGACCCTCTTTGGATTCGGGTTGACAATCAACAGGTCGACGTTCTATCGGAATGGAATCTTGCCCACCTGGGATGCGAGAAGTGGTGCAGCTGTAATCGCTAACTTTGCTACGGCGACCATCAACGAATCGACTCTTTATGACCACGATGCCCCGTCGGGAATCACCGTGCTTTACGGAGACATCACTGTCAATCGCAGTGTCCTCGCACAAGCCTCTGGGAGCACAACAACTGTATGCAATGGAAGCCAAACGGTGTCCGGCGCTCGTGCCAACCTCGTGACCGACAACAGCTGTGGTGTGACACAATCGAAGGTGGTCGCTGGTGCAGGTAACTCAGCGCTTGTTTCACTCAGTGACTTGAAGCTGGGGGTATTTGGCTTCAACGGTTATTCAACGAAATCGATTCCATTATTGAGCGGTAGTACCGCGCTGAATCATTGGACTGGGTGCACTGGGAGCGATCAAGTCGGGGTCTCTGTGCCGCAAGGTTCATCATGCGACGTCGGTGCAAGTGAGCGGTCTGCAAGTCAGTCGCTCAACGCGATCGACACTTCAACGTGGTCGTATGGAGGGAACACTCTCTATCGCAATCTTGGATTGAATGTCGCTCTCGTGGCTGCGCCAACCGACGCAGCAGGCCAGGGAGTGACCTACTCGTCTCAGACATCTGGTGTGTGCACCGTGAACCAGACATCCGGTGCATTGACTTTGGTTTCAGATGGAACATGCACATTGACAGCAAGTTCGAGTAGCTATCTCCTCAGAGATCAGTCAACTGCAGACAAGTCATTTGTAGTGGCGGCCACGGCCCCCACTACGACTACGACGACCACCACGACGACAGTGCCGCGTTCGACAACGACTGTTGCTCCGTCAACGACGGTTGCGTCGGTGACGACGACTAGTGAGGTGGCTCCAACAACGACTGTGTCTTTTGGTCAGACGCAGATTGCGCGTGTGGCGACGACTACGACCACTGCTGAACGAGCGGGACAAACTGCTGTGGCGTCAACGACGACCACGACGACGCCACGTCCGGTGGCGACCACGTCTGCGCCAACAACGACAACAACGACTGTGCCTGAGATTGCTGAAGCTGCCCCTGGTGAAGCGGCGATTCTCGTTGGTGGTGAGCCTGTCGAGTCGACCGTGACACGCAGTAATGATCAGTTGGTGATCTCTGCAGGTGACATGGCCGCAACGATTTCTCGAATCACCGCTGACGGGGCTGTTGCACCGCTTGACAACGACGGAAATATCCGTTTGAGCGAAGGTGATCAGATTCAGGTCGAAGCGTCTGGTTTTGCCCCGAATTCTGATGTTGAGGTGTGGTTGTTTTCAACGCCGACACTGCTTGGCAAAGTCACTGCCAATGCTCAAGGAACAGCTACTGCGACGTTCCCACTTCCTCGTGGTGCTGAGAGCGGTAATCACCGTGTTGCGTTGAATGGCAAGAACTCTGCTGGTGATGACGCGTCGTTCGCGGTCGGCATCGTCATTGGGTCGAGCTCTGGTGGGGTGTCCACGGCGGGCAAGGTGCTCATTTCGGTTCCTATTGCGTTGGCTGTTCTGTTCGCATTGGTAATTCCCGCGAGACGGCGACGAAAAGTCCAAGTGGCGTAGAGTAATCCTCTGTGCCATCCCACTTTGGATTCCGCCGCAGACGTAGTTCGGGTGAAGATGGCGCAGGCTGGATCTATGCAGATCTTTTCCTGGCACTCACCATCGTCGGGCTCGGAAGCGCCATCATCACATCGGGAATTGCTCTCAGTTCAGGAACTCCGGCAGTAACGACCACGACACAACCGACGTTCCAGTTGAGCTGTGCTGAATTCGGAATCAAGATTCCAAACTCGATCATGGACCGTGGCAAGGCAGCAATCGGCGCCGCCATCGAAAAGGGCATCGCCGCAGAGATCAAGGATCGAGGTTGGTCCGAAGAGCAAGCCAAACCGGGCCTTGTGATTCTCGCTGGAGGGTTCAGCTCTGGCGAACAGCCTGGCGAAGGTGACCAACGGGCGCAGGCGAAAGTTCCCAGTGTCCGCAGTTCGACACCGTTGTTGAACGGCGTCGAAGTGAGAACGATTGGCGCGCAGATATTGCGTGTTGACGGTGAAAGAGTCGGCGTCGGTGGCGCGGGCAGCTACGTGCTCGTCGTGTACCTGGTGTACAGCGGCGAAAAGCTCGAAGAGAATTGCGAAAAGTAGGGAAGGGAAGCGACACATGTCGTTGGAGAGAATTTCGAACAAAGTGGCACTACAGGCGGTCGACCAGTGGTTGAAGGTGTCACAGCAGAAGAATCACATCAGTCCTGTCGTCAGAGAATTGACCGACGACATTCGTGAAGAACGCAATTTGGCATCGTGGTCCAACGTCAACTTCATGCAGCTGATTCCGTTTCGAACTGAGACTCCACGGTTGTTGCACATTGTGCGAGCAGGTTGCCTCTTCTTGCCGATTCTCCTCACATGGCTGGCACTGTCCCAAGTCATCGGTCCGTTCGCGCTCTACCTTCAGAATGTCCAAGCAAGTGCGAACTTTCTGTGGTTCTGGCAACAGAACCCGGACAATTCTTTCTCCGACCTGTACGTGCTGAGCCACGTCGCATTGACGGACGCAGCAGTCTTGGCGTTCCTGCTCGTTCTTGCGATGCGGATCAGTTGGTGGGAGACCACCCGTGAAGAAAAGATGGAGACCGTCTACGCGGACATGCTCTCCACCCTCGAGCGATACTTCGCGCCCCATCGTTCAAACTGAGTGTTCACGTGAAGGGTGACGACTTCCACGTTCACGCCGCGTCACCGCGGGGCTTCACTCAAGCGTTCATCCATGAGCATGTGTCAGACCATGCACCGACCATCGTTTGTGTGCACGGCTGGCCAGAGACAAAGCGCATCTTCTGGAAGGTGATCGGGCCTCTGAGAGACGCCGGATTCAACGTTGTGGTTCCTGACCTCCGAGGTTTTGGTGACTCTGACGTCGCCCCCGATGGATTCAACGACGTGGCCGCTCACGCGCACGACATTCTCGCTCTCGTGCGTGACCATCTCGGCTACGACAAGGTGGTACTCGCTGGTGGCGATCTTGGCGGTCCGATCATCCAGTACTTGGCGCTCGCTCACAGCCAATGGGTCGATCGCATGGTGCTGTTCAACTCGCCTGTGCCGTTCGACAAGGTGACGATGGCTCATCTCGACACTCGTGCACCTCGTGCATCAATGGATTACTTCATTCGCCAGGCGACCGATGCAGATGGGTTGATGGGCGAGCTCTCGACGGAAAAGGCGCGTAGGAACTACATCGCCACGTTCTACACGTCTCGATACTGGGCACACTCCGGGACATTCTCCGACGAGGATGTCCGCTTCCACACGGAACCGTTCGGAGATGCACGCAAGCTGCGCGCAACATTCGCCAACTACGAGACGTCACTTCCTGGTGCGGTCGTATCCGCCCCGGTCAA
>SXWG01000115.1 GCA_005789925.1 Actinomycetota bacterium
CGTACGCCGGCCGCCTCGAGTCCACTCTTCCTGAAGCCAATCGTCTGATCATGGTGAAAGCCGACGGTTGTGTTGCCATTCACGCCGACGGCGGCGCGTACAAACCGCTGAATTGGATGAACGCACCCAACTCGATCGTCGAACATGACGACCGGTGGGAAGTCACCAATTCGAAGGGTGAAATACTCACGATCTTTCTTCATGAAGTGTTGAGCGACTCGGCACATGAACTCGGCGACGACCCCGGACCTTCGAAAGATGGCGTGGAGGCGCACCTGCAGGAATTGTTGGCAGCGCTTCCAGAACACATCGAACCTGGGCTGCGACTCGTACGACGCGAATACCAGACTGCTATCGGACCAGTCGACCTTCTGTGTCGTGATGAACATGGCGAGACCGTGGCCATCGAAGTAAAGCGTCGCGGTGACATCGACGGAGTCGAACAACTCGCTCGTTATCTCGAGTACTTGCGACGCGATCCGGCACTCGGTGTCGTGCGCGGAATCTTCGTTGCGCAGAGCATCAAACCGCAGGCACGGACACTTGCTGAGACCCGTGAGATCATGTGCGTCGAAGTGGACTACGACGTCCTTCGCGGCAACAAACCCGCTGATCTCACACTCTTCTGAGCGAGCAAGGTGTGTCATCGCCCCATCTGGCAAGATGGCTTGAGTGAAAATCGGTCTTCAATTCGACTTGCGTAATCCACAACAGTTCCACCGACCCATCAATCGCGTGTATGACTTCGCAATCGAAGTGTGCCAGGAGGCCGAGCAACTTGGTATCGACTCGGTGTGGCTGTCAGAGCATCACTTGTTCGCCGATGGATACCTGCCGCGTCCGCTCACAATGGCAGCGGCAGTCGCTGCTCGCACAAGTTCGATACGTATCGGAACTGCGATTCTGTTGGGGCCACTCCAGACACCGGCAGCGCTAGCCGAAGATGCAGCAGTCGTCGACATTCTCAGCAATGGTCGACTCGAACTTGGTCTCGGTGCTGGCTACCGCGTCCCTGAGTTCGAGCTGTACGGCGCGGACTTGAAGACCCGCTATTCCGCCAACGATGACCGCGCACGAGAGATACGCCACATGTGGTCTCCCGCATCACCTGTCACTCCGAAACCGATCCAAGATCGCATTCCGATCTGGATGGGATACGGCGGCCCGCAAGGAGCGCGCCGTGCAGGACTACTTGGCGAAGGACTACTCACTCCGAAAGGCGAGATGTGGCCTCATTACAAAGCGGGGCTTGAAGAGGCCGGTCACGATCTTTCGATTGCACGCATGGGAGGTTCCATCCAAGGATTCGTCTCTGACGACCCAGAGCGCGACTGGCCGATCGTGCGCGAGCACGTGCGCCACATGTTCGACTCGTATCGGGCAGCTGGCGTCGAAGGCACCGACTTCCCCGCGCCCCGTCCAGTCGACCCAGAGCGACTGCTCAACAAGCCAGAAAGTTCGTCGATGTCGTCGTTTGCATACGGAACCGCCGACGTCATTGCGGATCACATGAAGCGCACGGCAGCTGATGCGCCCGTCGACACTGTATTTTTGTGGGCTTCAATTGCAGGCATGCCAGAGGAAATGGTCATGCGTCATGTGCATACCATCGCCACGCAACTGAAGCCTCTTCTGGCTTAGTCGAAACGCACGAGTCCTTGATCGAGCACGACTCGGTCTCCTACCGCCGTCGTGAACACCGCCTCACCTGCCGAGGTCTTCCAGATGCGCACTGTCAGCGCTTCACCTGGAAGGACGGGAGATGCGAATCGACCCTCGATGTGACGGAACTTGTTCGAGTCGCCTCCACACAGTGAGTGGAGCAATGCGCGACCGGTGAAACCGTACGTGCACAAGCCGTGCAGGATTGGCTGATCGAAGCCACCCATCTTTGCGAATGACGGGTCACTGTGCAGCGGATTGCGGTCTCCGTTCAAGCGATACACAAGCGCTTGATCCTTTGTCGTCTGGTACGTCACTTCAAAGTCGGCGGCACGATCCGGTGGAACGTTTTGCGGACCACTCGGGCCGCGATCGCCACCCCATCCGCCTTCACCGCGGATAAACAACGAGTTCGTCGACGTCCACAACGCCTTGCCATCGGCTTTGTCAACCGCGTCGGTCGCTGTGACGACGACTGCAGCTTTGCCTTTGTCGTACATGGCCACAATGCGGCCAGTCAGAATTGCAGTGCCGGCAACCGGAATCGGTCGATGCAGCGTGATGGCCTGCTGTCCGTGGACCAACATCGCCGGGTTGAACGTGCCGATCTTCGTGATGGCACCGACTCCGCCGGCGGTCACCACGACCGGAAAGGTCGGCAACACCTTTTGGGCGACGTCTTTGGTGTTCTCGGTCGTGTACTGAAGTTCTTCAGTGCCTGCACCGACGCTGACTGCGTACAGCAGCGCATCTTTGCTGGTCCAGGTGGCTTCGCCTGGTTCACCGATTGCTCCGACGGCTTCAGGATTGAGTGGCATGTTCGTGTGTCTCCCTGTGTGATGTTGTGTGCTGAAAGTGAAATCTGCTCAGGCGGGCTGAGGCGGATGGCCGTCTTCGCCGTCCATTCCTGCGTTCTTGCGCGCTTTAGACAGCAGTTCTTCGACGATCGGGCCGAGCGATTCTGCGTCATCGATTGGTTCGGTGCGTGGCCCGCGATGCCAGCCTTCCGCGATTGCGAGCACACGACCGCTTGCTTCAAAGACACGACCAGTCACGTGGGCTGACTCTTCCGATGCAAGCCATGTCGCGATAGGTGCAATCCACCTTGGCGACCTCACGTCACGCTCGGCTTCATTTGCCGGAGGTGCACTCAGGTTCTCGGTCATGCGTGTCAGCGCGACTGGCGCGACGGCGTTCACGGTCACGTCATAGCGAGCCAACTCGAGTGCCGCGATGATTGTGAACGATGCGATACCGGCCTTTGCTGCGCCGTAGTTCGTCTGTCCGGGGTTTCCGTAGATACCCGATACGGAGGTGGTGTTGATGATGCGACCACTGACCGGCTTGCCCGCTTTGTGCTGTTCACGCCAGTACGCAGCCGCATGACGAGCAGGAGCGAAGGTTCCCTTCAGGTGCACCTTGATGACGTCGTCCCACTCTTCTTCTGTCATGTTCGTCAGCATGCGATCACGCAAGATTCCCGCGTTGTTGATGACGACATGAAGGTCACCGAAACTTTCAACTGCAGTGTCGATGAGCCGCTTCGCGCCGTCCCACGACGACACATCGTCGCCGTTTGCCACCGCCTCGCCACCCATTGCATTGATCTCATTGACGACGGCTTGTGCTGCCGACGTGTCTCCGCCAGTGCCATCGATGTTTCCACCGAGGTCATTCACGACGACTCTTGCACCATGACGCGCAAGGCTCAGCGAGTGTTCGCGACCGATACCTCGAGCGCCACCAGTGACGATTGCTACACGACCTTCACATAACCGAGCCATCGTTCACATCCCCTGTCTCCGCGATGACATATTTCGCGTCCCGTCATCTTAGGAACGTGCGCTCCGAGGGGACTTATCGACAACACGGACCTAATCTCTGTCGGCGTGCCCCTTTCAGTCACCATCGTCGGCGGCGGACCGTCTGGCTGTGCAGCAGCCATAACACTTGCCCGAGACGGTGCTCGGGTGACGCTGATCGACAAGGCGCAGTTTCCGCGCGACAAGTGCTGTGGCGACGGGCTCACCACGGGCGCTCTTCGTATCCTTGATGAGCTGCACTTTGATCGAAGCAAGGTTGTTGATTGGCAGCCATGCGACGAGGTGAAATTGCGCACGCCTGCTGGGCGTACGGTCTTGCTCAATCTGCCGAAGTCGAACGGCCTGTTCGCCGCCATCGCGCCTCGCATTCAACTTGACGATGCACTTCTTCGTCAGACCAAAGACGCCGGAGTCGATGTTCGTGAGGGAACGTCATTCCAATCGATCGAGGAAGTTGACGAGCGTGTCGTCATGACATGCACAACCTCGACCGGCGAGACGGTGAAGCTCGAGTCGGATTATCTCTTCGCTGCAGACGGCATGTGGTCGCCTGTTCGCAAACATCTCGGCGTTGGCATCGAGAGTTACCTCGGTGAGTGGCATGCATTCAGGCAGTACGTCAGCAATGTCACTGGTGAAGCGCGGCACAAACTCATCGTCTGGTTCGAACCAGATCTCCTTCCTGGCTATGCATGGTCGTTCCCCCTGCCTGGGAATCGGGCAAACATCGGCTTCGGTGTGTTGCGTGACGACACACACAGCGTGCAGTTCATGAAGAAGGTGTGGGACGACCTCAAGGTGCGGCCGCACGTCGTCGATGCACTCGGGCCGGGTGCCGTCTACGAAGACAGACACACCGCTTGGCCGATTCCTGCTCGAGTCGACGACGCCACAAAAGCCGTCGGTCGAGTGCTCTTCATCGGCGATGCAGTGTGTGCCACCGACTCGCTCACAGGAGAAGGAATAGGTCAAGCTCTGCTCACTGGCCAACTCGCCGCACGTACTGTCCTTTCGCATCACGACGACGCCGCGCGTGTTCGGGGCGAATACGAAGCGACGATTGATCACCACTTCTATGCAGACCATCGCATGTCACGACGACTCGGGCGCGTGCTCGCTCGTCGGCGCGGTGCCGAAGGCGCGCTGCGCATTGTGGACCTGAACTCCTGGACACGACGCAACTTCGCGCGATGGATGTTCGAGGATGAACCTCGCGCGGCACTCTTCACGCCCAGCCGATGGCACAAAAGTTTCTTGCGGCGACCCGGGGCATTCGTCGACTGAGGTCTGCGCACTACGGTTGGCGCTTATGCGCACCCGTCTCACTGAACTGCTCGACATCGACGTGCCGGTCATGCTCGCCGGCATGGGCGGCGTGTCATACCACTCACTCGTCGCAGCGGTCTCCGAGGCTGGTGGCATCGGAACTCTCGGTGCATCGACCATGGACATGGCGACACTGCGACGCGAGATCGAAGAAGTTAAAAAACTGACAGCGAAACCATTTGGTGTCGACCTTTTGACAGCATCTCCGCAACACGTCGAAGAAGGCGTGCGAGAGATCATCGCTGGAGGTGCGCGAATTTACGTTGCCGGGCTGGGCGTCCCTCGTGATGTCATCACCGAGCTACACAAGCACAACATCCTGGTCGGGTCGATGTGCGGCAAGGTCCGCCACGCAGTGGCTGCAGTCGCCACAGGTTGCGATTTCGTGGTCGCTCAAGGAACCGAAGCTGGTGGACACACCGGAACAGTGGCGACGATGTCTCTCGTGCCACAAGTCGTCGATGCCGTCGGCGACAAAGTGCCGGTCGTGGCTGCCGGTGGATTATTTGACGGACGCGGACTCGCAGCTGCACTCACACTCGGTGCAGACGGCGTGTGGATGGGCACACGTTTCATCGCCACTCCTGAGGCGCGGACTGCAGAGGGCTACAAAGAGACCTTGCTCTCGATGGCCGAAGACGACACCGTCGTCTCCCGGGCATACACGGGGAAGACGTGCCGAGTAGTGCGCACCGACTGGACACGCCACTTCGAAGAACATCCAGAAGAGCTGAAGTCGTTCCCCGAGCAATTCATCATCTCGAGTCGCGCAGGCGTGAACCATCTCGGCCCGTCAGACGGCGTCGCCGCCGACCCGAAGAAAGAGTTCATGCCCGCCGGACAGGGTGCAGGTGCCATCACGTCATTGATCCCCGCCGGCGAGTTGGTGCGCCGCATTGTCGAGGAAGCTGAGCAGACACTCTCGCGGGTGACTCGTCACGTGCGCTGACATGTTCTCTCTTCTCCGACGCAACGGTGACGTCCGGAATTTGTTCATAGCCCAGGTCGTTTCATACCTCGGTGATTGGTTCACCTTCGTTGCCCTTGCGGGCCTTGTTGAGGATCTCACTGGCTCGAAGTTTCTTGTGTCGCTGGTACTTGTGTCGCTGACGTTGCCGTCGTTTCTGCTGTCACCGGTGGCTGGCGCAGCAGCGGACCGATTCGACCGGAAGACGATTCTCGTTCTTGTGTCGATCGGCCAAGGAGTCGCCGCACTCGCGTTGTTGCTCGCCGACTCTGTCGGAGTCTGGATTGCATTCCTCGCACAATGCGTCATCTCAGGCCTCGCAGCATTCGTACGCCCCGCGACAGAAGCGGCTGTCCCGAACCTTGTCGACAATGAAGATGATCTGCGACGCGCGAATTCGCTTTTCGGCAGCACATGGGGTGTGATGCTCGCTGTCGGTGCCGCACTCGGTGGCGTCTATGCAGACGTCTTCGGGCGCACTGCGTCCTTCATCACCGACTCGATCACGTTCTTCGTCGCGGCCGGCATGGTTGCTCTCGTTCACGGAGCGATGCAAGAAGAACGCTCACCAGAGCATGCCTCGCGAAAGATGCGACCGATGCGCGACATGAAAGAGGCCGTCCAACTCGCACGCGAAGACAAGGTGATCTTTGCTCTCATGTGTTCCAAACTCACCTTCGCAGTGGGCGCAGGCATCGTCAGCCAGATTCCGGTTCTCGCCTCAAGTGCATTCGACTCAGGAGACACCGGCCGCGGCTTGCTCTTCGGGGCGCGCGGCATCGGAAGCGGACTCGGGCCGATCATCGCGGCACGCATGGCGGGTGGAGACATGAGACGGATACTTCATATCTGCGGCGTCTCCGGGCTTGTGTTCTCGGTGTGTTACGTCGGTGCTGCAGTTTCCCCGTCCATCTTCATCGCTGGCATCGCTGTCGCACTCGCCCACTTGGGTGGTGGCGCACAGTGGACCTTGTCGACCTACGGGCTGCAGATGGAATCACCCGACGCACTACGCGGTCGCGTGATGGCGGGCGACTTCGCACTCGTCACACTGATGTTGAGCGTCACGAGCGTTCTTGCCGGCATCACTTCTGATGCCATCGGCGTCCGGCCGACGATTGTGATTTTTGCCGCTGCTGCTGCCGTGGCGAGCATCACTTATCTGATGTTCACCCGCACGCTCAGAGAGAATCTGCGACCGACGACGCAGCCTTGATGAGATCCTGCGAACGCGGATCACCTGCGAGATTCGCCGACATCGCATTCATCACATAGGCGAACGCGAAATCTCTCGATGGTTGTGCAAACGCGACTGACCCGCCGGCTCCGGGGTGACCGAAGCTTCCTGGGCCAGCCATCGGCACGAACGGACCGCTCGTCATGAAGCCCATTCCGAAGGTGGTCCCCAACACCAAGCACTTGTCGGGTTCGTTCTCGGGTGTCACCGTGTGTGCGGCGCGCTCTCTCGTCTCTGTCGAGAGCAGCCGGACTCCGTTTACCTCGCGCATCGTCGCGGCATAGATCGTTGCGAGTGAACGCGCGTTTGAAACTCCGTTTGCAGCGGGAATTTCGGCAGCGCGCACACGGGGCTGATTGAATGCTCCCTCACCGAAGACACCACCAAGCGACAGTGCATCATGTGCTGGTGTACCAGGGCCCATGAACTTTTCGATCATGGCTGCGACCTTCGGATCGACTTTGGACTTCTTGGTCGTCGCCCGTTGAGTAGTCACATCGGACACGCGGGGTTCGTGCTCACTCGGCAAACCGATGTACATCTCCACACCAAGCGGTCCGGCGATTTCCTCTTGCACGAATCGACCTGGCGAGCGTCCATCCACGCGTCGAATGATCTCACCGATGAGCCAGCCATAGGTGAGCGCGTGGTATCCGTGCGCGCTACCAATTGGCCAACGTGGTGCGGTGGCAGCCAGTCGCGCCGTGATGGTGTTCCAGTCGAGCGCGTCATCCAACGTCAAAGGACCATCGACCGCGTACAACCCGCACTGATGTGACACCAGTTGTGAAATTGTCGCCACTTCTTTACCGTGCTGCCCGAATTCAGGCCAGTGCTCTACGACAAGATCGTCGTAATCGACCTGCCCACGCTCGACGAGCATCGCGAGTGCGATCGCAGCGATTCCTTTCGTGGTACTGAACACCAATTGCAAGGTGTCTCGTGAATACGGAACGGCATCTGACTTGTCAGTGAAACCACCGACAAGGTCGACGACACATTCACCACGATGGACGATGCTGACCCCAGCGCCGACTTCACCGTGAGCTTCGAAGTTCGCAACGAACACATCACGCACGGGTTCCCACCCGGGAGAGATGGTTCCACTGACGGGAATTGACACGATGATCTCAGGCCTCGTCGACGATTGACCGGAGGGTCTCGATGGTCTTCGTGGCGTTTGGCCCGATCGGATTCACGTTCAGCACGGTGACCCCTACTGCCTTGAACGCCGCCACACGCTCCTTGATGAACGACCGGGGACCGACGAGGTTCGAGAGGTCAAGCCACTCCGCCGGAACGTGACGCGCTGCTTCCTCCTTCTTCCCGTCCAGATAGAAGTCTTGAATCATGCGCGCTTCATCGGCGTAGCCGTACCCGACAGCGATGTCGTTGTAGAAGTTCTTTCCGCGTGCACCCATGCCTCCGACATACAGCGCGACGCCGGGTCGGCCGAAGTCGAGAATCTTGTGCTTCGCGTCACCGGTCAATGATTCATCGATTGCAAGCATGCCTCCGGCTGCTATCTCGAGAGTGCCGAGAGATGCGTCTCGCTTGGCGAGCCCCAACTTCAGGGATGCACCCCACACCTGTTCGTACTTTTCAGGGATGAACATGATCGGCAGCCAACCGTCGGCGTGGGCCGCAGTCGCTTCGATGCTCTTGTCTTTGAGCGATGCCCACCAGATGGGGATCGTGTTGCGAACCGGATGGTTGATGATCTTCAACGGCTTGCCAAGTCCTGTTCCCTCACCAGCCGGCAAGGGCACTTTCACCGTTTTGCCGTCGTAGTTGAGCGGCGCTTCACGCTTCCACACGTCACGGCAAACATCGATGTATTCCTTGATGCGCTGCATCGGCTTCTCGTATGCGACGCCGTGGAAACCTTCGATGACTTGTGGACCAGATGCTCCGAGACCAAGAATGAATCGTCCATTGCTGACATAATCGCAACCCGCTGCAGTCATCGCCATGAGCGCTGCGGTACGTGAATACACGTTCAAGATGCCGGTTGCAATTTCGACTCGTTCGGTCCGCGCAGCGAGATATCCGACTTGAGAGATCGCATCGAAGCTGTACGCCTCGGGCACCCACACCTGGTCGAGGCCGGCTTTCTCGAGCTCGACTACTTGGTCGACGGATTCCTTGAACCCTCCGGCGTAGTTCAAC
>SXWG01000116.1 GCA_005789925.1 Actinomycetota bacterium
CCGCGACGATTTCGGCTACTTCGTCGGCCATAGCCGGATCAGATGTCGCCGGCACGACGATGAACTCGTCGCATCCGACATCTTTCATCTCGACGAGCAGGTCACGCAACGCTGATTTCTCGTAGATACGCATCGACTCGCTGAGTTGGCGGGCGAAATCTGGCGAGAACACTTCCAAGTATTCATACGCGAACTGACGCAGCACGTCACGCGAATCTTCGCCGAGCGAGACGAAGGTTCCGGTCACGTGTCGTGGTTTGTCGGTCCTACCTGCGGCAGACCAAGCGGATTCTGCTGCCGAGAATTGTCTCTTGGCCTCATCCACGTCAGCCATCAGGGTGAATCCGCTCACGCCATGTGCCCACCGCGCCACGCGAGCCATCGACTTCGGACCCATCGCTGACCCGAAGAAACGAGGTCCACCGATTTGCACCGGCTCAGGCCCGACGGACTCCCCATCAGCCGCAGCACCCCCGGACCACAGCCGCTTCAATTCTGCGACGGCGTCGTCAAGTCGCTGATGACGATTCTCAAAAGGCGAATTCAGCGACGCGTAGTCTTGCCATCGCCCACCGACACCCACAGCAACATCAAGCCGGCCGCCCGACATCACATCGATCGTGGCGAGTTCCTTTGCAATCAGCGCAGGTTCATGCCATGGCAAGACGATGACGTTGGTCATCACTCGGACACGCTCGGTCGCAACTGCTGCTGCCGCACATAACGTGATGCCCTCGAGGTTTCTGAACGTGATGCGTTCACCAGCGGAGATACTGGAAAAAGGACCCTTGTCGGCGGCCACGCACCAGCCGATCACTCGTTCTCGGTCAAGCCCGCGAGCCATCTGCGGAATTGCAAGTCCTACTTCCATGTCGTTTTCTCCATTTACCTTCCTGTCAGGACCTTGATGAGTCTGACAGCAATCTGTCGACCAGGCGTTTGAGCGGCACTCGAAAATCATCGAGCATCGACCAACCAGCATCATGCATCGCCTTGTTCTCAAGCACAGAGTTCGTTGGTCGCAGCGCCGGTCGCGGGGGTTGAAGATCAGCGGTCATGATTGGTCGCACGCGATCCGGGTCATGGCCAGCGGCAATGAGAACCTCGCGTGCAAATTCGAACCATGAAACTGCGCCTTGATTCGTCACGTGCCAGATACCCGCCACCTCGGCGACAGCCAAGTCGACGATGCGCGCAGCGGCGTCGTCGGCGAATGTCGGGTGGCCACGTTGATCGTCGACAAATGACAAGACGTCCTGGTTGTCAGCGATACGAAGAATCGTCTTGACCATGTTTCCACCCGCGTAACCACAGACCCACGAGATCCGCACGGTGGCGTCACTTGCTCCGAGTGCGTGCTCTCCCATCAACTTGCTGCGTCCGTAGACCGACACCGGGTTGGTGGGGTCGCTCTCCGCATAGGGTGCGACTTTCGTTCCGTCGAAGACGTAATCAGTCGAGACATAGGTGACGTGGGCACCGACACGTCGCGCCGCTGCGACGACATTCTTCGTACCCTGACTATTGACTGCCATTGCCTTGTCAGGGTCGGTCTCGCAGTTGTCAACGGCAGTCCACGCGGCCCCGTGAATGACATGGGTCGGGCGCACCGACTCGATGACTTTCAACGTCGCATCGGCGTCGACGATGTCAAGGTCTACATGAGTCACACCGACACACTCGATATCTCGAGCAAGTGCCACGGCAACGATCTCGGTGCCCAGCTGTCCGCCGGCGCCCGTCACCAATAGTCGCGTCATGGTGTGCGACCTACTTGGCCTTCTTGAGCGGTTCCCACCACCAACGATTGTCCTGATACCACTTCACTGTCTCGAGAAGAGCCTCGTCCAGCGAGCGTTTTCTCTTCCAACCAAGTTTCGTGATCTTGTCGATGTTCACCGAGTATCGACGATCGTGACCTTTACGGTCCTCAACGTACTGCACGCTTGACTCGTCTTTGCCCATGATCTCAAGGATCTTGTCGACGAGCACACGGTTGGGCGTCTCGTTCCCCGCGCCGATGTTATAAATCTCGCCCAACGTTCCATTCTCAAGAACAAGTTGGATTCCTGTGCAGTGATCGCCGACAAAGAGCCAATCCCGCTCGTTCAGACCGTCTCCGTACAGCGGGATTTTTCCGCTGTTCATCAAGTTCGTGACGAAGAGCGGAATCGCCTTCTCGGGATATTGGTAGGGCCCAAAGTTGTTGGTGCACCTCGTCACCACAACCGGTGTCTTGTGCGTCGAGTAATACGACAGCGCGATCAGGTCTGATCCGGCTTTCGACGCCGAATACGGCGACCGAGGCTCGAGAGGGTCAGTTTCAAGCGATGACCCCACTTCGACCGATCCGTACACCTCGTCGGTGCCGATGTGCAGGACCCGTTGCACGTCGAGACAACGTGCCGTGTCGACGATGACGTTGGTGCCGAAACAATTCGTGAGGATGAAGTCATCTGAGCCTGCGATCGACCGGTCAACATGGCTTTCGGCTGCGAAATGGACGACCACGTCGTGACCCTTCATCGCCGACTCGACTGCGGCGGGGTCGCAGATGTTGCCCCGCACGAACGAGAAACGAGGGTCATCTGACATGTCCTTCATCGTCGACAGATTGCCCGCATAGGTGAGCTTGTCGACCACCATCACATCATGGCCGTCTGCGATGGCAATGCGCGCTACGGCCGATCCGATAAACCCTGCCCCACCCGTCACCAAAATGCGCATTGATCTATCCTCTGGCTTCCAAAGCGCCCGACCCCGCGCCTAACCGCCATAACGG
>SXWG01000117.1 GCA_005789925.1 Actinomycetota bacterium
AATCATCCCGCCACGATGATCGTGTTCGCCATGGAGTCACCATGGTGGGCTGACCGCGCGGTGTGGCACCTGATCTGGGGTGGCGTCTTCCAACGCTTTCCTGGTCTTCGCTTCGTCCTCACCGAAGTCGGCATCAAATTCGTACCTGAGATGTTGCGGTCGATGGACTACTTCCATAGTGAGATGGTGAAAGGTCGCCTCGGTGAGATCGCGTTCGAGCCTGATCAGATTCTGAAAGAAACGCCGAGCACATACTTCAATCGCAACTGTTTCATCGGGTCTGCGTATCCGAGCCCATCTGACGCTGCCATCATCCGTGAAGTTGGAATCGAGCGAGTGATGTGGGGAAGTGATTACCCGCACCACGAGTCGACATACCCATACACACGCGAATCATTGCGCCTGGTGTTCTCTGATTGGGGCCCCCACGAGCTGCAGACTTTGCTCGCCGGCACTGCGTCACGCGTGTACGGCTTTGATCTCGACGCACTTCGCCCACTTGCAGACCAATTCGGGCCGACTCATGCAGATATCGCGCGCCGACTTGACGCAATTCCAGCGAAAGCGACCAGCCCGGCCTTTTCGCGCCCGTAGTTCAGACTCGTGCGTGCGCGTCAGTCCCACGCGCATTGCATGCGCTTGATGCCATTGATGAAGGCACTCTGCAGATATGCAGACTCGCTCGTGATGTGTAGTGACGGCACGCGCTTGCGAATTTCGTCGAACATTACACCGATCTCGCGGCGTGCCAGGTTCGCGCCAAGGCAGAAGTGTGGGCCGCCAGCTCCGAACCCGACTTGCGCGGGGGCGAGTGGGCGAGCCACGTCGAAAGTGTGTGGGTCGGTGAACACCCGCTCGTCACGGTTGCCCGAGCAGTACCACATGACGACTTTTTCGCCTTCTTTGATGGGTTGACCGTTGATCTCAGTGTCTTCCGTCGCAGTTCGACGGAAGTGAATGACAGGAGTCGCATACCGGACGATTTCTTCCACGGCTGTGCGTGTGTGCTCTTCGAAATTGTTAAACCACTTGTGTCTCTGGTCGGGGTGGTCAGTGAGCAACTTCATGCCATGGCTGATCGCATTTCGCGTGGTCTCGTTGCCGGCGACGACCAGAAGAATGAAGAACGAGCCGAACTCTTGCGCCGTGAGTCGCTCGCCATCGACGACAGCATTCATCATCGCTGAGGTCACGTCGTCTTTCGGGCTCTTCACACGATCTTCGCCGAGCGCCTGTGCGTAGGCGAAGATCTCCATGCCGGCTTTCAGCAGGTCCTCGTACGATCCGACGAATTCGGGGTCACCGACACCGAGAATCACGTTCGTCCAATTGAAAATCTGGCGCTCGTCGCTCTCAGGAATGCCCATCATGTCGCAGATGATCTGCAATGGCAGAAGCGCTGCGACCTCTTCCACGAAATCGCACGACTTGCCGGGGAACTTCTCGAGTAAACGGTCGACGACCTTCACCGCACGCACTTTCACCTGTTCTTCGACGCGCGAAATTTCCTTCGGGGTGAAGCCTTTCGACACGATGGAGCGAAGACGAAAGTGCTTCGGGTCGTCCATGTTGATCATCGAACCAAAGAACTCGTTCAACTCTGTCGGCATGTCACCGATGTTTGAGCCTTTGCCGCTGCAGAAGATCTGCGGGTTGCGGCTGACATGCCAGATGTCTTGGTGACGCGTCAGCGCGCGGTAACCCGGGCCGCGGGGAAACGGTGAGTCCTCGATGAGTGCTTCGGGGAAGAAATGGAAGGGCGATTCGTCGCGCAGCGTCTTGAACGCACCTTCTCTGTATGCGCGATCCTTCGTCCAGAATTCGTTGAGCGAGAGATCGATGTCGTCAAGGGGCACCACGGGGAGTTCCATGCCTCTGACTGTATTGCCCGACTCGACACCGCAATTCACCGGACAGATAGGTTCGGCGCCATGGCCGAGTTCACCTTCTTCGTTGATGCCGATTTGTATCAGATGAATGGTGGAGAGCTTGCCGCAGACGAGACGGATTTGCACGCAGCCGGGGTCGAATCGGTGGACATCCCGAACGAATACGGGGCTGACCTTGGAATGCGAATCCCCGTGCGAGTGACGGGCACTCCGAAGGGCCTGCGTTTCTATGCACGGTTGCTCGGGGTGCGCGACGCGATTCAGCTCGAGGAATTGGAACGTGTGCTCGCGGCCGCCGATGCTCGCGGTGAGCGGCTCTCTGACCTTTGAGGCGACACATCAGCCATCGCACCCAACTCCCTGAGAGCGGGTCTCCTTGGCTACTCTTTGCGAGCCGTCTCGCATGCGTGCGGGAGTCGTGAAGGGAAATTCCATGCCAGAAGCAGTCATCGTCGCCACCGCCCGTAGCCCCATCGGCCGCGCTCAGAAGGGCTCGCTCATCGATCTGCGTCCAGACGACATGTCCGCCCAGATCGTGAAGGCCCTAATGGCCAAGGTGCCGCAGGTCAAGGCCTCAGACATCGAAGACCTGATGATGGGCGTCGGTCAACCAGCCGGTGAAAGTGGTTTCAACGTGGCGCGTATGACTGCGATTTTGGCTGGTCTCGATGACGTCCCTGGCGTGACAGTCAATCGTTACTGCTCATCCAGTCTGCAGACCATCCGTATGGCCGCACACGCCATTCGCGCCGGTGAAGGCGACTGCTTCATCGCCGCAGGTGTCGAGACCGTGAGTCGCTATGTGCACGGTCGCGCAGACACCGCGCCGAACGACATCTTCAAGACGGCGATGGAACACAGTGCACTGCGTGCACAGGGTGGTCAGCCAAAGTGGTCGCCGCAGCAGGGACTTGCCGATGCCTACATCGCGATGGGTCAGACCGCCGAGAACGTGGCGGAAATCGAGAATGTGTCACGTGAAGACATGGACCACTTCGGTGTGCGTTCCCACAACCTCGCGTGTGAGTCGATTGAGGACGGTTTCTTTGCTCGCGAGATCACACCGTTGACGCTTCCGGACGGAACCGTCGTGTCGAAAGACGACGGCCCGCGTGCGGGGACCAATTACGAGGCGACTTCGCAGCTGAAGCCGGTGTTCCGTCCTGACGGAAAAATCACCGCCGGCAACGCATGCCCCTTGAACGACGGTGCTGCAGCAGTGATGGTGATGAGCGACACGAAAGCAAAGCAGCTCGGTATCGCTCCGCTCGCACGCATCGTGTCGAGCGGAGTGTCCGGATTGAACCCTGAGATCATGGGACTTGGTCCGGTCGAGGCATGTCGTCAAGCTCTGAAGCGAGCCGGCATGACCATTGATCAGATCGACCTGGTTGAAATCAACGAGGCATTCGCAGCGCAGGTGCTTCCTTCGGCTCGCAATCTCGGCATTCCGATGGAGAAGTTGAATGTGCATGGTGGAGCCATCGCACTCGGTCACCCGTTTGGAATGACCGGTGCGCGCATCATGTCGACGCTCATTAACGGTCTTCAATGGGAAGACAAGCAGTACGGGCTCGAGAGCATGTGCGTCGGTGGCGGTCAGGGAATGGCCATGATCATCGAGCGTCTCAGCTAGTCACGCGATTCCCGACTCTCATACGCAACGACGAGTCCGAGCACGGCCATCGCTCCAGCGGCGACGGCGAATGTCGCCTCTGGTCCGGCTGAGCCGTAAATCATCGGTGCGATCAGCGACACGAGTGCCGCCGTTGACAGATCACCGGCGCCCATCAGTCCTTGTGCTGCAGCGGCACGTCCCTCTGGTGCTGCGCGAGCCATCATCGACTGCGCTGCCGGCAGCGCGAGTGCGCCAACGAGACCTTCTACCGTTCCAAACAACACGATGAGCCACGCGTTCGTGAGAAGTCCGTAGACACACACGACCGGCGCCGCACATGCGATACCAACGAGCGCCATTGTGCGGGCCCCTCGACGGTCAGCGATGCGTCCACCACGCGCACCGAACATGATGAACGGAATCGAATACAGCAGGAACGACAGCCCGACCATGAGGTTGGTGCCGCCGCGATCGGTGACGTAACGATCCCACAAAGCGTCATAAATGCCGACGGGCAGGAACAACGTGAGCGATGCGATCGATGCTGCACGAATTGGCCGTAGTCGCAACAGGCCGAGACTCAATCGCTGCGATTCGCCCGTTGAAGGAAGCGTTGGCAATTGCCGCGGCATGACGACGAATAATGCGAACAGTGCGAAGCTGCAGAAGAACACGAACATGCCGTTCACGCTCGTCGCTTCAATCAGTAATGCACCGATGAGTGGACCACCTGTGAAACCAGCCATCTCAATGCCTCGCAACCGACCGAGCCGCTCTGCCGCTCGTGATGGGTCAAGGTTCGCTGCGAGGGCTCGGATGGCGGGGCCGGCAGTTCCCATCGCTGCGCCGATCAGTCCTCGTGCCACGATGAACGCGAACAGTGAGCCACTGAGTGCGAACAGGGCAGAACCCGCAGCCGAGACGGCAAGTCCGGCGATGACCAATGTCTTCGGATGTCCTCGGTCAGCGAACGGTGCGACGGTGATGGACACGACGACAGAGGTGAGAAATCCAGCGGCGGCAACATAGCCGAGGCCCGCATCACTGAAGCCGTACTTGTCTTGCAGGTCTGACAGTGCCGCAAAGATGCCGGAATTCGACACCGCGGCAAGAAATGCGCACACCAACAGCACTCCCATGCCGCTCTTTTTTGTCTCGTTCACGTTACCAGTCCCAGCGATTGGGGCGGTCTGCGCGCACGGTCACAGTGTCCGATGAATTCGGGTTCGTGTGCACGCGCACGACGAAAGTGTCGGTGCCGTCAGAGACTTCGGCGAGCGCCCACGTGTCGCTGCTGTCGCGCAAGCCGGCGCCAAGGTGAAACATGCTGAGCACGGTCACGCCGGCAACGTCGGCTTCTGCGCGCCACATCGCAGCGAGGCCTTGGCGCAAGTCAGGGTCAGCGGACAGATCAAAACCGTGGAGCACTAATTCGATCGTGGTGATGTCGACGAGGCTCACTTCGGATGCGTCGACGATGTCGGTTCCGGACAAGTCGTCGTAGATGACGACGATGGGTCCGTCGTCGTTGGACTGTTCGCAGACGTTGCCGTAACGAAGAATCGGCAACCCGTCATCATCGACGGTGCGCACCATCACTCGGTCGCCGCTCTGAAGTTTCATGACATGAACTTCTCCGAGACAATCGCGTCGTTGAATGTCGGCCAGAAGGTGAGGCCCCAGTCGTCAAAGCCGAGGTCGGACAACATCACGCATCCGATGTCGGCGACCGGGTCGACCCAGACGAAGGTGCCGGCTCCACCGAAATGCCCGAACGTCGACGCACTGTTTCGCTCACCGAGCCAGTGCGGGTGCTTGTGACCCTTCAGCTCTGGTCCGAGACCCCACCAGCAGGGGGAAAATCGGCCAACCCCCGGAACAATGCCGTCTAGTTCTGCGAAGTGTGGCGCGATCGCATCCATCCACGTGTCGCGAGACAGGAGCATCGGTGCACGCATCTCGGTGACGAATGCCGCCAGGTCGCGCGCGGTGGAATGAACGTCTTTTGCTGCCGAGCCAGCAAGCACCGTGTTCGACATGCCGAGTGGTTCGCAGACCGATTCACGGAGATAGCGCGCGAAAGGAAGCGACGAACACGTCTCGATGTGCGATGCGATCATGTCGTAGCCAGTGTTCGAATAGATCCGCTTTCGACCCGGGGCGTTCACCGGTTGCGTACCCTCGAATGGATATCCACCAGCGTGTGCAAGCAGATGGCGGAGAGTGCAGGACTCTTGCCCGACAGCTGCGTCGAGCGACGTGATGCCTTCTTCGACCGCGACAAGGGTCGCGTACGCAGTGAGAAGTTTGCTCACCGATGCGATGCGGTAGTCACGGTCGATGTCGCCGCGAGTGACGGGGCCTGACGACGTGACGACAGCGATCGAGACGTTTTTCGGTGGCCAGCCGGCGACCAGTCCGGCGAGCGCGTCGGTCATGGCGGAGGAGCCGTCAGATGCCGTTGGCGCGAATGAGCTCGGCGACGCGGAATGCAAGGTCAAGTGATTGCCTTCCGTTCAGTCGCGGATCGCAGACTGTTTCGTAACGATCATCGAGGTCATCATTGCCGAGATCGTCTGCACCACCGAGGCATTCGGTGACGTCGTCGCCGGTGAGTTCGATGTGGATGCCACCTGGCCATGTGCCCTCAGCCTTGTGGGCTCGCACAAAACCGGCGATTTCCCCGATGATCGTGTCGAGGTGACGGGTCTTGCGCCCAGACGGTGTGGCGTAGGTGTTTCCGTGCATTGGATCGCATGCCCACACCACCGGGTGTCCGGCGTCGTGAACTGCGCGCAACAGTGGACGCAGTTCATCTTCCACTTTGTCGGCGCCCATACGAGAGATGAGAGTGAGGCGGCCCGGCACTCGTGCGGGGTTTAGCACCTGGCACAGCTCAAGAACCCATTCAGGGTCTGTTCCGGGACCGATCTTGCAACCGACAGGGTTGCCGACACCGCGCAAGAACTCGATGTGTGCTCCGTCCATCTGTCGAGTGCGCTCGCCGATCCACAACATGTGTGCAGAGCAGTCGTACCAACCACCTGTGAGCGAGTCTTGGCGGGTGAGGGCTTCTTCGTAGCCGAGGATGAGTGCTTCGTGACTGGTGAACACATCGACTTCATGCAATGCAGACGTGTTCTCTGTGTCGATACCACACGCGCGCATGAAGAGCAGTGCACGTTCGATTTCGGCAGCGAGCGATTCGTAACGCTGACCTTCCGGACTTGATGCCACGAACTCTTGAGTCCAGGCGTGAACTCGATTGAGATCTGCAAAACCACCCTTGGTGAACGCGCGCAACAGATTCAACGTGCTTGCTGACTGGTGGTATGCCTGCACGAGCCGTTCGGGGTCTGGCATGCGCGCAGCCTCTGTCGGCGTGGGGTCATTCACGATGTGTCCGCGGAATGAGGGAATCTCGAGGTCACCGACTTTTTCTGTGGGGCTCGAACGAGGCTTTGCAAACTGCCCAGCCATGCGTCCGACCTTCACCACCGGCACGCCCATCGAATAGGTGAGCACCACTGCCATTTGCAAGATGACACGCAACTTCTCGCGGATGTTGTTGGCGGAGAATTCTTCGAAGCTCTCGGCACAATCTCCGGCCTGCAACAAGAAGGCATTTCCGGCGGCCACTTTGGCGAGCGAGGATTGCAGCGACCGAGCTTCACCGGCGAACACGAGGGGCGGGTACGACGCGATGTGTTTCAGCGCACGGTCAAGACCCGCGTGGTCTGGCCAATCGGGTTGTTGTGCGGCGGGGTACGCCGTCCAGGAAGACGGAGTCCAACTACGAGCCATGGTCCACAGCCTTGCGGGGGATCAGGCGATTTGCAAAGCGAATTTTGCGCGAGAGTCGCCGACGAGGCGACTCAGGCAGCCAAGATGCGCTCGGCGTCCTCGCGGAGACCTTCGACAGCGCGGCTGACAAGACGACGTGCGGCTTCAGCGGTGACACCGAGGTCTTCGCCGACTTCACGGAAGCTCTTGCGCTCACCATCGATGAGACCGAAACGAGCCTCAACGGCGTAACGAGCACGCTCGTCGAGAGTGCCGAGCAGTTCACTCAGTAGTTCGCTGTCGACCAACGCCATGACGGCGTCTTCAGGGGTTCCCTGCCCGTTGTCCATGAGGTCGCCGAGGGTGGCATCACCGTCGTCGCCGACGGTCTTGTCGAGCGACACTGGGGTGGTGAGACGGTGCAACTCTGCATTGCCTGCATCGAGGGTCTCTCCATCACCACTTGCTTGACGCAAAGCAGCGCGCAAGCTGGCCGAGCGATCGCCAGGAATGCGGATGAGGCTGGCCTTCTGGTCGAGCGCACGACCGATGGCCTGACGGATCCAGAACGTCGCGTAGGTGGAGAACTTGAAGCCACGGCGCCAGTCGAACTTGTCGACCGCGTGCTCGAGACCAAGGTTGCCCTCTTGGATGAGGTCGAGGAGGTCCATGCCCTGGGGCAGGGGGTACCGACGCGCGATAGAGACGACGAGGCGGAGGTTCGAGCGGATGAACCGGTCCTTTGCCGCGGCAGCGTTACGCAGGTCGCGTCGGAGGGCGGCACCACGCTCGCCAGATTCGAGGCGCTTGGCCGCATCGCGGCCCGCCTCGATGGCCTTAGAGAGCTCGCGCTCGTCCTCGGCTGTGAGCAAGGCAACCTTGCCAATTTCGTTCAGATAGAGACCAATTGAGTCATTCATGATGGATCGTGTAACCGTGTGTCCTGTGGTGTTGTTCCCATCTGACGGGTGGCGTCAGACACGCGGGGGTTGCGGAACAACTGGTGGGTGGGGGTGTCAATTTTGGGGAAATGTGAGAATAACACTTTCCGTTTCGTTTGTCGCCCCCCAATTTCACATTTTCTGAGATGCATTCGTCCCGACGTGCGCGTCCCCTCGTTGTCGGCTGAAACCCTTGTGGCACAGGGGTGTCAGCACGGGGCCGGACCTACACTTGGTCTCCGTGCCGCTACAAATAGGACTGTTCGGGGGCACGTTCGACCCCCCGCACGTGGGTCACATCGCGGCGGCTGTGAACGTGCGCCATGCCCTCGGGCTCGACCGCGTCCTCATGATGGTCGCAAGCGACCCGTATCAGAAGTCGGCCGTGCGCGTCGTGACTCCTGCCGATGCCCGTCTTGAGATGACTCGCGCCGCGTGCGCAGGGGTGCCTGGGCTCAAAGTGTCAGACGCAGAGATCGTGCGCGGTGGACAGACATTCACTTTCGACACGGTGCGCGACATTCTCTCGTCTGCACCCGACACTGACATCTTCGTCATCGTCGGTGGCGACACTGCAGCACGTGTCGAGTCGTGGCATCGTTGGCATGAGTTGGCAGCGATCGTGCACTTCGTCGTCATCGCACGTAGTGATGACGAGTTGTCGCTACCGCGTTCCATCGACTGGATTCGTGTCGACACACCTGTTATCGAGTGCTCGAGCACTGACCTGCGCCGACGCCTCTCTGACGGTGGCGACACCAATCATTTCTTGCCCCGTTCCGTCCTTGACGTCATTCACGCTCGTCATCTGTACGTCGATGACAGTCGTCGCCAACCACTGACCGCCAACACGGCCTCATGAGCGCAATTCCCGAGCGTCGCCGTCGGCGCATGATCACGGCCATCGTTCTTGGAATCGTCGCACTCGTCGCTCTTCCCGCAGGTCTGGTGGTGAGCGCAACGACACTTCTCAATTCGACGGACGGACGAAACGTCACGGCAGACAGCACCATCAGAATTCCGTCGACCCCTGCCGCACTGCTTGCTGGAGTCGATGCGCGCGACGAGATCGCGATGATCGCCGTGTTCGCTCTCTCGCCGAGTGGGCGCGGCGGCACGATCGTGTCAGTACCCGTCGGTTCGAATGCGCGCATCGGACGCACAGGGACAATTCACCGTGTCGCAGACACGTACCGCGAGTCCGGATTCGACGCGTTCGCAATCGATGTCGAGGGACTCTTGAACGTATCGTTTGCTGCGTCAGCCAAGGTCGATGTTGCCGACCTGACGGCGATGTTGCAATCCGTTGGTGACCGCACGGTCGTCATCGACTCTGATGTGTATGACACGTCGCTCGACGGGTCGGTGCGGCAGATCGCGGTCGCCGGAGAGCAAGTGATGACGCCCGAGCAGATGGCGACGGCTTTGCTCGCAAGGCAACGTGGTGCCCCTGAGAGTCAACGCCTCGCGCGAATGAAGTCCCTGTGGACGGCGATTGCCGGTACGTCTCTGTCATCACCGGCGACATCGGTGCCGACCACCGGCGCGGCCGACACGTCGACGACCTCGACCGTGGTTCCTACCGATGTCAATGAATTTTTCGCAGCGTTGCGCACGGGGCCGATTCAGTTGTGGCAGTTTGCGGCGACACCGGTACCGCAAGGCGAACGCAACCCGGCGAACCTGGACCTCTACGACCTTGACCGGGCTGAAGTGGTGATGGTCATGGCGAGCGTCGCACCGAGCTCGGTGTCGGTCTCGTCGACGAACGTCTCGTTCATGATCGACAGTCCGTTCGCAGATGCGTCGATCATCAAAAAAGCTGTCGAGCGTCTCATCTTGTTGAAGGTGAACGTGCTGGTCA
>SXWG01000118.1 GCA_005789925.1 Actinomycetota bacterium
GAACCGGCCTGAGTCGCGAAATGCACTTGACAGCGCGACACTGCGACTTCTTCCACAGTTGCTTCTTGACGCGAACGCGGCCAATGACGTCGACGTGGTGATTATCACCGGAGCCGACCCTGCTTTCTGTGCCGGACTCGACTTGCGCGAGCTGGGTGACAGTGGTCGCAACTTGGATGGCACCGGCGCAGATGGAAGCCCGAATCCGACGGGTGCGCGCGGTCCCTTCCCTGCCATGGACAAACCGGTCATCGCGGCCGTGAACGGAGCCGCTGTCACCGGAGGTCTCGAGTTGGTGTTGAACGCTGACTTCGTCGTCGCGTCCGAGCGTGCGAAGTTCGGCGACACTCACGCTCGTGTCGGCGTCATGCCCGGATGGGGTATGTCCGTTCTCTTGCCACAGGCAATCGGCGTGCGTCGCGCGCGAGAGATGAGTTTCACCGGAAATTTTCTGGATGCCATCGAAGCACTGCAATGGGGACTCGTCAACCATGTGGTTCCACATGAAGATCTCATTCCACGTACTCGGGCGATAGCCCGAGACATCATCGGCAACGATCAGGCCGCCGTCCGCAGTCTTCGGCACACCTATGCGGACATCAACGCCGAGACCGATGCATGGGACATCGAGGCACGAGATGCGCGCGCTTGGCGGAAAAAGAATTTTGACCCGTCGGTCGTCGCCGAACGGCGTTCCCGCATCATCGAACGCGGTCGCACTCAATAGCTACGTCCGCACGGGACGTACACACGCTTACTTCCGGAGCGTGGCCTCTGCGTACACCTCGATACCACCACGTGGACGTTGGGTGAGCTTCACGGTTACGAGGTGCGGCTTTGCGGTGTGCATGACTTCGTCGGCGATTTCTGCAGCTAGTGCTTCTGCGAACACCACACGATCGCGGAAACCCCAGAGATACAGCTTCAGCGACTTCGACTCGATGCAGTACTGATCGGGCAAGTATTCGATGACCACATTCGACACGTCGGGCTGCTGAGTGACGGGACACATCGACGAAAGTTCGTCTGTGGTGAAACGCACCGTGGTGACGTGTTTCGGTGCAGGAAAAACCTCGACATGGTCGATGGGATGTCGGACGGTGTTGCCAAGAACGGTGAGTTCCATGACTCCCAAGCGTAGGGCTGGTCAGCGCAAATCGGCCGGCAACAGCGTTTGTAGCGGCACAAGCGGGCGTGGACCGACATGCGCGATGACTTCTGCGGCAGCGATGGCACCGATGCGGGCGCAATCAACGAGGTCCATGCCTCGGGTGAATCCGCGCAAGAACCCAGCTGCGAACAAGTCACCGGCACCCGTGGTGTCGACGACCGAGGCCACTGTCTCTGCCGGAACCGCATGCACATCGTCGCGCGTGATGACGACAGAGCCCTTCTCGCTCCGGGTGATGACCGCGACATGACAATCGCGGCGTAACTGGGCCACGGCATCATCGAAGTCGTTGGTCTCGTAGAGCGACAACAACTCGAGTTCATTGCCGAACAACAAGTCAATCTCATCTTCGATGAGTCGGCGAAAGTCCTCACGGTGTCGGTCGACGCAGAACGCATCTGACAACGTGAGCGACACGACACGGCCTGCTGTGTGAGCCCGGGTGGCCGCCAAGCGAAAAGCTTCCTTCGCTTCGTCGCGGTCAAACAAGTAGCCCTCCATGTAGAGCACCGCTCCTGCTTCCACCGTGTCGGCGTCGACGTCATCGAAGCTGAGCAGCGTGCTGATGCCAAGAAAGGTGTTCATGGTGCGCTCAGCATCTGGGGTGACAGCGATGATGCAGCGCCCTGTCGGCTCGTCGCTCGGTAGGAGATTCGACCTGAAGTCGACTCCGAGGGATTGCAAATCACGCGAGAACACCTGTCCCAAAACGTCATCAGCCACCTTGCCGATGTAGGCGACCTTGCCACCGAGACTGGCGATGCCGGCGATGGTGTTTGCTGCCGAGCCACCGCTTGTCTCGAGTCCTGCGCCGAGAGCCCCGTACAACTCGATTGCTCGCTCGGTGTCGATCAGTTGCATCGAACCTTTCGTCAGGTCGAACGTGTCGATGAACGAGTCATCGACTTGTGAGATGACATCGACCAGTGCATTGCCGATACCCACCACGTCATATGTGACACCGGCTGACCTTCCACGACGGTGAAGTACATCGGAGACACTCGATTGATTTTGGTCATCTGGCACGAGTTGACAACTTAGTGCTCATCAGCACCGCAAGTAGCCTTCGATGCGTGAGCACGCTCGACAGCCATCTGAACGACCCCCATCGACTTCCACGGGATGTGATGCCCTCGTTGTACGACATTCACCTGAACCCTGACCTCCGCTCAGCCACGTTCAGCGGCACGGTGAGCATCACCGCCAGTGTCACGACCCCGATCCAGTCGATTGTGCTCAATGCCAAGGAGCTGTCGATTCAGAACGTCCGCGTGAATGGGCACGAGACGTCATGGTCGCTGCACGAACCCACTGAACGACTCGTCATCGACGTCTCGGGACTCTTCGCCGCACACGACCAAAGTGAAGTGACCATCGACATCATTTTCACCGGCATCCTGAACGACAAATTGAGAGGTTTCTATCGCTCCACGTATGTCGATGACGCAGGCGACGAACAGGTCATCGCCACCACACAGATGCAGTCGACGGACTGCCGGCGAGCTTTCCCATGTTTCGACGAACCAGATTTCAAGGCCGTGTTCCGAGTCGCGCTCGAGGTCGACGATGGCCTCCTCGCCATTTCAAACGGCCCCGAGATCGAGCGCACCTCAGTAGGTGGCGATCGAACTCTCGTGCGTTTCGCCGACACGATGGTGATGAGCACGTACCTCGTCGCATTTGTCGTCGGCAGACTCGATGCGACCCCGCCGATCATGGTGAACGGCATCCCGTTACGTGTCGTGCATGTCCCCGGCAAGTCCCATCTCACTGAATTCGGGCTCAAGGTCGGAGCGTTCTGCCTCGATTGGTTCGAGAAGTACTACGACATTCCCTACCCAAGTGAGAAAGTCGACATGATCGCGCTCCCCGACTTCGCTGCCGGAGCCATGGAGAACCTCGGCTGCATCACATTCCGTGAAGTGTTGTTGCTCGTCGACCCAGCCACCTCCACGCAAGTCGAGCGCGAACTCGTCGCCGATGTCGTGGCACATGAATTGGCACACATGTGGTTCGGGGACCTGGTC
>SXWG01000119.1 GCA_005789925.1 Actinomycetota bacterium
AAGGAAGCAAGGCGCAGGCTGCGCAGAAAGGTCGCTACGAACTGTGAGCAGACACCCCACTCCACCACACCGTCGCGAAAACGTTGACGTCGCAACCGATGTAGTCGGCGCCACCCCGACAATTGACGCGAGTCCTTGCGCATTACTTGCCATTGAAGTGTCGAAGAGCTACGGCGATGCACCTGCGCTGAATCCAGTGTCGCTTCGCGTCGAGCCCAGTGATCGAATCGCCCTCATCGGACACAATGGAAGCGGCAAGACCACCTTTCTCAAGATGTCAGCAGGACTTCTTGATCCATCATCTGGTCACGTGTCAATCAATGGCCAGAAAGCAGGTTCTCTCGCTGCGCGTGCCGATGTCAGCTATATCTCTGATCAACCGACGTTCTACGACGACCTGTCGGTGTGGGAGCACCTTGAATACGTCGCTCGCTTACATGGTGTCGTCGAATGGGAGCAGCTCGCTGCTGACCTTTTGGCACACCTTGGGCTCTACGACAGGGCCGATGAGTTGCCGAACCGCTTCAGTCGAGGGCTAAAACAGAAAGCAGCGATTGCGCTTGGGTTCATCAGACCATTCGAAGTGCTTCTTGTTGATGAGCCATTCGTCGGGCTTGATGCGTCAGGAAAAGAAGCTCTACTCATGTTGCTGCAACAGGCAAGCGATGAAGGTGCGACAGTCATCGTGGCAACGCATGAGTTGTCATTCGTGCACACGGTGAAACGTATCGTCGCCCTGCGAGACGGACAATTGGTGCACGATGGCCCTGCCGATGGGGTCAATGTCGATGCGCTTGTGCGTAATGAGGACCCCGCCAGTGAACACGACGGCGAAGGCAAGTAGTCTGATTGCCATGTACACCTACGACGTCGTGTCAGAGTCTGTTCGTAACCCTCACGAGCTAGCCGCCGAGCTCTCCCGCCGGTCTCAACAGGGTTGGGAAGTTGTCGAGATCACCTTCGATGGAGGCGCCTGGTATCACGCATTCATCCGCCATCACGGTGACGTTGCTGTCGCCCCGTACCCCGGCGCCCCCACCCAATCCACGACCCTGCCTCAAGCACCAGCGGCTCAGCAGCCAGCGTCGGCGGTTCCGGACGTACCGGCGAATTGGTACAAGGACCCTTCTGGTCGTTTCGAACTGCGGTACTGGAATGGCACCGCGTGGACCGAGCATGTCGCCAGTGGTGGCAAGCAGTCCGTCGACCCACCCAAGCCGTAGCACTTCATGCAGGCCACCTCACTTGGCCACGCGGGCATTCTGGTGCGCGCGAACGGCAAGACCATCGTCTGCGATCCATGGTTCGTGCCAGCGTTCTTTGCCTCGTGGTTCGTGTTTCCGCGCAATGATCAACTTTCAGATGAACTGATGCACGAAGTCTGCAACCCAGACTTTCTCTACATCTCACATCTTCACGGTGATCACTTTGATGAGCGGTTCCTCACGGAGCGGATGAACAAAGACACCACTGTTCTTCTTCCTGGGTTTCCAACCCGTGAGATGGAGCGCACCTTCAATTCCCTTGGCTTCAGAAACTTTGTGCGAACCACAAATACAAAAGAGGTCGACCTCGGCGATGGAATCACAGTCGCCATTCATATCGAAACGTCCATCACCGACGGCCCTGGTGGCGACTCGGCAATTGTTGTTAGTGATGGCTCACATCGCCTCGTCAACCAGAACGATTGTCGCACAAACGACCTAGAGGCACTTCGCTCGCATGGACCCGTGGACCTTCACTTTCTGCAGTACAGCGGTGCCATCTGGTACCCGATGGTCTACGACATGGACACAGTCACCAAGAAGCGTCTCTGCGACGAGAAAGTTGAAGCACAGTTCGCGCGTGCTCTCCGCTACGTCGAGAGAATCGACTCCGCTTATGTGATCCCCTCAGCAGGTCCACCATGTTTTCTTGATGACGACCTCTTCCATCTCAACCGCATCGATGGCACCGAGTGCTCGATCTTCCCTGACCAAACCGAGTTCCTCAGTCGACTCGAATCATCGGGTCGGACAAACGGAATCATGAACATTCCGGGTACGACGCTCACACTTGACTCGGCCAAGCCTCTCTCGGTCAGACATCCCATGCCTGACGCAGACATGAATGCGATCTTTGACAAGAAGGCTGACTACCTCGCCGCGTACAAATCTGACTGGCAACCATGGATCGATGCCGAGAAAGCCACCTGGGCCCACCGTTCAACTGACCTTGTCGCACAACTGTCTCTGTGGTGGGAACCCCTTCTTGCTATGGCACCAACATTGCGTCGACTCATCAGCGGCAACTGCCTCATTCAGACAGATGATCTCGGAATCTACATTGACTTCGCTGAGGGCCGAGTTCGACCTCACACTGGCGAGGACCACGCTTTTCGTTTCACGATTTCCCGGGACCTACTTGAGACTGTCATCTCGCGACGAGCTGTCGACTGGTCGAACGCGCTCTTCCTCAGTGCTCGATTCACAGCGTGGCGTGCTGGCGAATACAACGAATATCTCTACAACTTCTTCAAGTCACTGTCGGTCGAACGAATGAATCGAACCGAAGCTGAGGCTGTTCGCAAAGTCAAGGGTGCAGATGGTGTGGAAAGCGACGTCGAAGTTGGTGATTACGTAGTGCAACGTCGTTGCCCGCACCGGAACGCTGACCTCGGCGAGTTCGGTCAAATCGACGGTGACAACTTGGTCTGCACTCTGCATGGTTGGCGATTCGATGTGAACACCGGTAAATGCCTGAACGCTGCCGAGAAGAGCGTTCGCATCAAGCGACGCGACTAGCTAAAGGTGCTGACCGTGTACGTCAGTCGATAGTCGCTGGGAGCGACCAAGTAATTCGGCAGAACATCTGGTCCGCAACTTGCTGTACCAAGCCCGCGATGTACCACGTCAAGACACACCACCGGCACTGAAGATCGCTCAAGTTCAGTGACATCACGAGCGACATACAACTGCTGCGGTGTATGCCACGTCACCGATGCATGGAACACAGTCCCCTTCTCAGCATCGATACGTAGACGATGCGAGCTATCTGCTGACAGCAGTTCTATCCACCGACAATCCATTCGCAAACCGAACTCTTGCGGAACGATGTAAGGCAACTCGTCGAGGTTGCCATTGTGAATACCAACAATGGCGCTTGACTTGCGGTCAGGATAATTCTCATGTGGTCCGCGTCCATACCAATTCCACTGTGTGAAGTGTTCTGCCACCGTGAACATCACACCAACACGTGGAAGATCAAGTCCCTCCGGAACAGTGAACGTATGCTCGAATTCAACTGCGCCATCAGCAAGAGTTCGCTGACTCATCGTGTGCCCGATGAAATCCTCTGCAGGTCGCTCGTGCAAACCTGCAGACCGCCAATTCTGTTCTGCTTTGCTTCCCAATCCCCACTCATTTCGCAGCGTGGAGAGCAGCTTCAGTCCGTCGTTGTCAGTGGGTGCTCGGAAAACGTTCGCCAGTGGCTGAATCACAGTTGCACCTGATCCCAGGACACCAAGTGTCCACGTGAACCCCATGGGGTCTTGTTCTTCAGAGTCCACCCCGTCAGGATTGCCACGTCGTGCGCGGTGGGAATATCGATTGGGAACGGCACCTCTCTGGTCTCACCAGCGGCGACAGCGGGGTTAAAGGCCACCGACGACACCACCTCACCGGCTACCGATACTTCAAATGTGCCCTCCAAATCGCTCAAGTCAGTGAATGAACGACGGTTACGCACCACAAGTGTGAAGGGCTTGTCGCTTGCCACAACCGCAACCGGCCGATGCACCCAAGCAACCTCGCGCATCGCGGGGTGCGGCACCATGTCTGGTGACACCAGGCCGTCAGCGACGAAGTTTGCGTCGTTCGGTTCGTCTCCGAATTGTCCGCCGTATGCGAACCGTTCTTTCTTGCACCTACCTTGAGGAACCTTTTGCCTCAGTCCGTGGTCTTTCCACTCCCAGATGAAACCGCCTTGCAACTTCTCGTGGGTGTCGATTGCTTCCCAGTAACCGGCAAGTGAACCGTTCGAGTTGCCCATTGCGTGGCTGTACTCGCACATGATTAATGGTCGATCAGCGTCGCTCTTTGCGTAACCCACAATTGCGTCTATCTGCGGATACATCGGGCAGACCACATCGGTCGCGTCGCGACCACCGTTGGTCCAACCGGCATGAAGAACTGCTCCCTCGTAGTGCAGCGGGCGTGTGGAGTCGAGTGCACGCACTAGCGCAGCTTGTGCTTTGTGGTTGATTCCATACCCCGATTCATTGCCGAGCGACCACATGATGATGCAAGCGTGGTGAGAGTCGCGTTCGACCATGCGCGATGTGCGTGACAACCAAGCTGCCGTGTAACGACCGTCGTCGCACAAGCTGGTGTTGTTGGCATGACATTCGATGTTCGCCTCGTCGACCACGTACAAGCCGAGCTCATCACACAGATCAAATAATTCGTGTCTATTTGGGTAATGAGCTGTGCGAACAGCATTGATGTTGTGTTGCTTCATCATCACCAAGTCGGTACGGACATCATCCACCGATACTGCTTTTCCTTTGTCGGGGTGATGATCGTGGCGATTCACGCCGAAAATAGTGATGGCGCGTCCATTCAACTTGAGAAGCCCGTCATGAATCTCGACTCTCCGAAACCCGAGACGTAGTGAACAACTATCGATGATCCCCTCTCGGTTGCGAAGCTTGACGACAACGTCATACAGAAAAGGCGTTTCAGCAGACCAGGCATCGACAGCAAGATCTGTCATCGACACCGTCGCTTGGAAACCCTTGAAGATGTATGCCTGGGCATGGCGAAGATTTACTGGTATTCGTTCACTGCGCCCCACGCCCCGCACGTCGACATCAACGAACAATTCGACCTCTGACGTCGGGTCTCCGTGAAGATATGCCGTGAGCATCAACGAGCCCTTACCTGTCACATGGTCATAGTCAGCAACTGGGGCAACCCGGCCAAGTTGCACGCGTGGGCGTTGCTCCAACCACACGTCGCGGTGCAGACCAGCCATCCACCACTGGTCTTGATCTTCGATGTAACTGTGAGCGCTGTAGCGAACCACGACAATCGCAATGGTGTTGCTTCCGGTCACCAAGTGCTCCGTCACGTCGTACTCACTGGGTAGCCGCGAGTCTGTCGCATAGCCAGCGAAGAAACCATTCACGTACACCGCATGAACGCTCTCTGCACCACCGATGTGCAGAACCACTTGGCCCGCGTCACGTAACCACGCCGCACTGACCTTGACGGTCTTGCGATACACACCAGTTGGGTTGTTGTCGGGCAGGCGTGGTGGTGGACCAGGAAAAGGCATCTGAATGTTGGTGTAGTGAGGATGGTCACCCACGTCCTGCAAGGTCCAGTTGCCGGGCACCGCGACTTTCTTCCAAGCTTTCCCAGCAGGCCTGCTCGCAGCAATCGCAGTAGCCGGAACAGAGTCTGGTGACTTCCACAGTGAGAAGTCCCACGTACCATTCAGGTCGAGTCGTTCACCATCAACTCCGCCACGCGGCGTGCGCATGGGAAGCCGTGACATCTCGACAATCGACGGATCAGTCCATGGCGCAAGTGGACCGATGTGAGGCAACATCAGTCCACCGCGAGGGGTAGCTCACACCAGATGGTCAAGCTGTACTTCGTACCCGATGTCAATGGTCGACTGGCGTGGGGATGCGTCACCAAACTTGGCCATGCAAGAAGTGACCCCACCGGCACATAAGCGTTGGTGAAGTTCTGCCGCGGAAATTCAAGCTCGGCACCGGTGTAGTCCGAATTCAGCTTGATGCTTGCCGACACTTGCGCGACATCGTGATGCATACGCAATTCTTCCTGCTCCCCTGGTGAGTATTTGATGATGAAAGCGTCTCGAAGTCCGTGATAGTCGACAAATGGCCACCATTGTCTGATCACCGGCCACATCCGCGCCCCGATGTCGTTTTCCAAGGCTTCGAACAGTCTTGGTGAGATTGCAGCAAGTGAAATCTCATGTCCTGGCACAGGATCATCGGGTTGATGGATGAATCCCCCGGCCGCTTCTCCGGCTCGAATCACTGCATCACAAAACTCAGGGGTCCAGAACGGCATGCAAACGATCTCGCTGGCGACCTCAGTGGCATCGCCATGTTTCTGGGCTCCGTCATACGCAAGAATCATCGACAAGTCATCTGGCACAGCCCAATGTTGT
>SXWG01000120.1 GCA_005789925.1 Actinomycetota bacterium
CAATCGAGACCAGTGCCTTCACCGCGCGTCGCGTGTCCGGACGACGTACGGAAGGTCGTTTCGTTGCTTTGCGGCGTGGTAGCCCTCCGACTTCACCGACAAGCGGTTCACGAAACGGCAGATTGACGTGCACGGGACCTGGGGTCACAGTGTCGACCGCACAAGCAACTGCCTGACGAGCGATGTCGCGCCACTGTTTCGAACTCTTTTCGTCCGGAACGGTCGCATTGATGAATGCCCGAACAGCCGAGCCAAAGAGGTGCCGTTGATCGATCGTCTGTGGTGCTCCGACACCCTGCAGCTCCGGTGGCCTGTCAGCGGTCAGGACGATGAGTGGTACCGCGCTCTGGTGAGCTTCGACGACTGCCGCGTGGAAATGCGTTGCTGCAGTTCCACTTGTGCAGAGAACCAATGCCGGAGACCCTGCCATCCCCGATCCGAGCGCGGCGAATGCGCAACTTCGTTCGTCGTGGAACACCTCGAGTGAGACACGCTTGTCCGCCCACAGAGCACGGGCCATCGGCGTGCTTCGCGATCCAGGGGACACAAACGCCCGGAGAAAGCCGAGTTCGACGAATTCATCGACCAAAGTCGCACAGAACGTCGCAGTCGTGTCGGCGGGGGTGGCCATGGCTCTATCGTTGCACTTATGCGCGTGGAAATCTGGTCCGACGTCGTATGTCCTTGGTGTTACATCGGAAAACGTCGTTTCGACGAGGCCCTCTCGCGCCTTCGTGAACAAGGACACGGGGACGACATCGAGGTTGTGTACCGCGCGTACCAACTCGACCCAAGTGCACCACCAGGCGGTTCGATGCCCGCCCGGGAGGCGTACGCACGAAAATTCGGCGGCGAGGAACGCGCCGACCAGATCATCGGCCATGTGACACGTATTGCAGCGGACTCGGGCATTGAGTTCCGAATGGACCGCGCGATCCGTGCGAACACGATGCTGGCTCATCGCGCACTTCATCGCGCGCTGACGACACGCGGTTCTGCCGATCAGGCGGCCCTGAAAGAAGAACTTCTGCGTGCATATTTCACTGATGGACAAAACGTCGGAGACATCGACGTCATCGTCGCCTGCGCGGAACGTGCAGGACTCGACGCTGGCGATCTACGTGAGTGGCTCGACACCGACGGCAGTGTGGCCGAAATCGTTGCCGACATCGAGGCGGCCCAGATGCGCGACATCACAGGTGTACCTGCGTTCGTCATCGACGACTGGTTCCTCATTCCCGGTGCACAAGAAGTCGATGTGTTCGAACAACTTCTCATGAGGGCGTTGAACACGCGATGAGACAGCTCACCTGTCGATGAAAGTCGTATTTCTACATGGCTTCACCCAGACCGCAAGGTCGTGGGACCGAGTCATCTCTGCCATGTCGACGAACAGCGTCGATGAGCATGTGGCGATCGACCTGCCCGGCCATGGTGACTCACCTTCGGCACAGCTCTCTTTGTGGGACGTTGCTGCCGCAATCGTCGCCGAGCATGGTCGGGCCATCTACGTCGGATATTCCTTCGGTGCGCGGGTTGCCCTGCATATTGCGTGCAGACATCCGGACAGCGTGACGAAACTTGTCCTCGTGAGCGGATCTCCCGGAATCGCCGATGCCGAGGAACGACGCACCCGCGCAATTGCCGATGATGAGCTCGCTGCACATATCGAGTCTGTCGGCGTGGACACTTTTCTCAACGAGTGGATGTCCCTCCCGCTGTTCGCCACGCTGTCGCACGAGGATGCTCAACTCGACGACCGACGACGCAACACGTCTCGTGGACTCGCAGACTCGCTACGCCATGCAGGCACCGGTCGCCAAGATTCCTTATGGGGTCGTCTGTCGTCTGTCACTGTCCCCACATTGCTTGTCACCGGTCGACTGGATGACAAGTTTTGCGAAATCGCCTCGCGTATGTCGAAGGACCTACCGTCTGCTGAGTGGCAGATCGTCGACGATGCCGGACACACGGTGCACCTCGAACGCCCTGACCAATTCGTGTCGCTCCTCACCGCCTGGCGTCAGCGCACCTTCTCGAACTAGCTCGCGAGCGACACCGCAATTCCGAGCGAATACGTGACTGCGAGCACGAGTTGAGCTCGTCCCACTCCTTGGAGGACAGCGATCAAATCTCGCCCCTTCGCACCATGTCGAACCTGTGCGCACGCTGGTAGAGCCGCCGCAACTCCGACAAGGCCGAGAAGACACCACGACCCAGCAACCGTGGCACTCGCCACCACAGCGCCTGTGGCGACGACGAAGAGACCGACAAAGAGTCGCCTCGTCGCTTTGTCGCCCAACCGAACTGCAAGCGTCTTTTTTCCGGCGACAGTGTCTCCTGGGATGTCGCGGAGATTGTTCACGACGAGCAGAGCACACGCAAAACTCCCGACGACAACTGATGCGATCCAAGACACCTGCGGAAGTTCTTCGATGACGACGAACGTCGAGCCGACTGTCGCGACGACTCCGAAGAACACGAAAACAAAAACTTCTCCGAGACCGATGTAGCCATAAGGTCGTGGTCCACCGGTGTAGAACCACGCCGATACCAATGCAGCAGCTCCGACCAGCAAGAGCCACAGCGATGTCTCGAGCGCGAGCCACAACCCCGCCAACGCAGCGACACCGAGTGACAGGAATGCGGCTTTTTTGACCGCCGATGCAGCGACAGCACCAGATCCGACGAGGCGCATCGGACCGACTCGATTCGCATCTGTGCCCTTCACGCCATCGCTGTAGTCGTTCGCATAATTGACTCCGACTTGAAGAGCGAGACTGACGAGCGCTGCAAGCGACACTCGCCACCAATGACGACTCACACCGTCATCGCTGAGTCTCACTGCACACGCGGCACCGACCAGCACTGGCACGACAGCAGCGGGGAGCGTTCGCGGCCGGGCACCTGCCAACCACAACGACAACCTTCCGCCAGATGTCTGCGCGTTCGACGATTCAGCCACTCCTTCAGTGTTTCACGGTCGTACGATTATCCCGTGGTCGAGTTGGTTTGCCTTGATGTGACCCAAGGACCCGACACCGTCGGCACCATCCGTCGACTGTGGGATGCCGGCCACGCTGTCTTTCCACTTGACCAACGCCTTCCTGCTACCGCCAAGAGAGCGCTCATTGCCGCTGTACGCCCGACGCGCATCATCGAAGCAAATGGCGAGACGTCGCTTCCCGATAGAGCTCCCGCTGAACCGGGGGATGCCGTCGTCGTGGTGACGAGCGGCAGTTCGGGTGAGCCAAAGGCCGTGGTGCACACGCACGACTCTGTGGTGGCAAGTGCCCGGGCGACATCTGCTCGCCTCGGTGTCACTGCTGACGACATCTGGCTCGCTTGCCTCCCCATCTCGCACATCGGTGGGCTGTCTGTCGTGATGCGTTCGATGGTCACCGGTGTGCCCGTCATCGTGCAACCGAAATTCACTGTTGAGGGCTATGAACATGCTGCCAATGACGGTGCGACCTTGGTGTCGTTGGTGCACACCGCGCTCACCCGCGTCGATGCCCATCGATACCGCACAGTTCTGCTCGGCGGCAGTGCCGCACCCGTCGATCTTCCCGACAATGTCGTCACCACCTATGGCATGACCGAAACGGGAAGTGGTGTCGTGTACGACGGCCACGCTCTCGACGGAGTCGAGATTCGAATCGTGGATGGCGAGATCCACATTCGTTGCAAGATGTTGATGCGTGGATACCGAAATGCCCCCACAACCATCGATGCTGACGGCTGGTTGCACACCGGCGACATCGGTTCGATGTCGCCGGACGGTCGTCTCACGGTGACGGGC
>SXWG01000121.1 GCA_005789925.1 Actinomycetota bacterium
CGAGCGCTACCGTCAAAGCGCACGAACTGACCGATGTCTTCCACCCCGTGCAACCACAACGACCGTCCACCGATGATGGTGCCGAGCGCGATGACGGTCCACAACAACACTGTCGACCTCTGCGACGTGGCCACCACCCCACCGGCTTTGTTCGCCTCTGACTCTGCGACACCTGTGCTGCGTGCACGCCGTCGCATCCAGACTGAGAGTCGCGCACTGCCACGTGCCTGGAGTGCGTGAACCTCGTCGTCTCCGACGAGTCGGTGAGCCTTCACTCGTGCACGGCGTCGGCGAATGTCACTGGTGGACAACGGTGCAGCGAGCAAGGCTCGCGTAGCAGTGAGCGAGCGGCGTGCATTGCTCGAGAACAACCCGATGAACAATTGCACCAACATGAACAGGACAAGTTCAGCGATGACGAGTGGCAGACGGCTGGTCGCAGTCAACGACAACACCGTGTTGATGCGTTCACGTTCGGCAAGTGCCGGAAGTTGATCGGCGCTCTCTTCGGGTAAACGCTCTGCGATGCGCTCTCGGTGACGGCCTACTGCCGACGGCGCGATGATCACTCGCGCTCCCGTGGTGTGCACACGCCAGCACAAGTCGAGATCGTCTCCCACAATCGGCAATGTCGCCTCAAAACCACCGATGGTGCGGAAGAGATCGGCACGCACCAACATGCACGCAGTCGGCAACATGAACACGTCACGTACTGCGTCGTGTTGCTCTTGGTCTTTCTCTCCGACGTCGACGATCGGGTCTCGCTCACCGAGCCGGTCGACTTGCACGCCCACGTGCTGCAACAACGTCGGCTCATCCCAATCGACCAACTTCGGACCGACGAGACCGGCGTTCGTGCGATACAACTCCTCGACCAATCGAGTGATCGCATCGGGCGCGAGGGCCACGTCGTCGTGCAGGAGACAGAAGAACCCGGCGTCTCCTTCGACAAGTTCGAGAACGGTGTTGCATGCCGGACCGAACCCCGGGTTCGCACTGAGAAATTGAACGACGGCCGTCGGAAGTGCAGTCCGGACAGCATCGGTGATGGGGCCTGCGGCAGCAGTGTCGGGCCGGCCCGTGACGAGAACGAGGTACTGAAGATTGGGGTAGTCCTGCGCCGCCAGGGCGAGAAGCGCGGTCTCAGACCATGGGGCGACCGAACCTGACGCAGCCTCAGGCTGATGAAGGACCATGACCGCCACCACCGCCGGGACATCACTGCTACCCGGGGCGGAAGGGACTGGCTGGGACACCGGTTGGGCGCCCTCGGAGACGGGGGCCATGTCAGACACGCTGTTCCGAGGCTACAGACCCCACTCTCAGCCTGATAGTCGTGTGCTTGCAAAAGTTTGCAAGACGGGGTATTTTGTTCGCATGAAGATTCCCACGTTTCCCAAGTCCCTCCCGAATCTGACGCTTCCGACGTCGCTCCCCACGATCACCTTTCCGTCCCTTCACTCCATCGACCTCACCAAATTTGATGTGAAGAAGTTCGATGTGACAAAGCTCGACGTCACCAAGTTGGACCTCTCCAAGTTGCCGTTGCCGAACATTGATATGGCAAAAATTGCGTCGGTTCCAGGTGTGCAGCGTGCAAAAGATGCCGGATACACCGCTGTCGGCTTCGGCGTATTGGCTTTCCAGAAGGCACAAGTGCGTCGTCGTGAGATCACCGAGACCGTGACGTCAACCGTGAAGCAGACGATGAAAGACCGTTTCAACACCGCCAAGTGAGTTGCTGAGCGCTACAAGCGCTGAGCGACACATCCAGATGATCAGTGGCAGGTAACACATCTGTCATTAGTGCGTCCAAGTAGCCTCGCTGCAGTGACGAACGAGCCATCACACGCATCTGTCAGCGATTCCGTTGACGCTGACGTGTCGGCCTCACCACGAATTCCCCTTCCTGAGGGAACGATTCCGGTCGCGATCGGACTTGTCATCTCCGGTGTCGCCAGCTACGCCTTCTTCAAGGTCGGCCAACAAGCACTCGGCAAAGAGGACTTCAAACCGATTGTGGCGCTGTGGTTCACCACGTTTGCCCTTGTGCCGGGATTCTTCATGCCGGTCGAACAAGAAGTCGGTCGTGCGCTCGCCCACCGCCGCGCGTTGAACCAAGGTGGTCGACCAGTCATACAAAAGGTGTTGCCACTGATGCTCGCGATGATGACTTTGCTCATCATCGTGGTCGTCGCTGCGTCTGGCTGGATCACGAACGACTTGTTCGAGGGCTACGGCCTCGTCACCTTGGCCCTGGTGTTCGCATTCGTGTCGTATGCACCGTTCCACTTGGCTCGTGGCATCTGTTCCGGCTCCGGGCGTTTTCCGCCCTACGGACTGCTCATGGGACTCGACGGAATCACACGCACCGTCGGATGCACCATCTTGTGGCTTGCCGGAGTCGACGTCATCGGTGCCTACGCGTTGGTCGTGGTACTTGCGCCACTGGTCGGCCTCGTCGTGGTGTTTGCCATGGGCGACCTGCGCACCGATGACGGCCCACCGGCCGAGTTCTCTGAGATCACACCGAACCTCGGGTGGCTGCTCGGCGGTTCGATTCTCGCCGCCGCACTCGTGAACGCAGGACCACTCGGTATCGACATTCTCGCCGACGCGAGTGAAGCAGCAAAAGTGACCGCCTTCGGCAACGGTGTGTTGCTGTCACGCGTGCCGCTCTTTCTCTTCCAAGCAGTGCAAGCAGCGCTCCTCCCGCGCCTCGCACGACTCGCTGCAAAAGGCGACCTTGGCGAGTTTCGCACCGGTTTTCGTCACCTGATGGTCGTTGTCGTCGGAGTCGCTGTCATCGGCACCGTCGGATCATTCCTCGTCGGTCCACCGGTTCTTGACTATGTCTACGACGGAGGACTCGACCGTCGCACACTCACACTTCTGGCACTCGCGAGCGGTCTCTACATGATTGCATTGGCCACGTCGCAGGCTGTCATTGCACTACAAGGACACTCGTTCGTCACCTACGGATGGGCTGCTGGCATGGGCACATTCCTTCTGGTCACTGCGTACAGCTCAGACGACTTGTATTTGCGTGTCGAGTTGGGTTTGGTGACTGCTTCGACAGCAGCGCTCCTTGTGTTCGCGTGGGGACTGCGTCAACGCGTCGCAGCCGGTGCCACGCCAGATGCAGAGTCGATGATCGACGGCATCTTGGACAACCCACTCGAGGCGTAAGACCGGTCAGCGCTTGGCGCGACTTGCCTCGTACTCAAGGTCGTGGCGCACCATCATCTTCACCAAGCCAGCAAAGTCGACTTCACGAGTCCAACCCAACTTCTTCTGGGCCTTCGTCGGGTCGCCGATGAGCAAGTCCACTTCAGCAGGTCGGAAGAACTTCGGATCTTGGCGCACGAAGTTGCGCCAGTCCCCCAGCCCTGCTTCCTCGAACACCAGTGTGAGGAACTCTTCGATGGAGTGCGTCTCACCAGTTGCAACCACGTAGTCGTCTGGTTGGTCTTGTTGCAGCATCAGCCACATTGCGCGCACATAGTCGCCTGCATAACCCCAGTCGCGCTTGGCGTC
>SXWG01000122.1 GCA_005789925.1 Actinomycetota bacterium
GAATCGCAATTCGGCATTTTGATTGCTCGTACCGACTCATCACTACCGAAGCACCGAGGGATCACCTATTTCATCTGTCCGATGGATGCGCCGGGTATCGAGATTCGCGGCATCACGTCCATGGCAGGGGCAGCATCGTTCAATGAAGTGTTTTTCACCGACGTGCGCATTCCGCACGCCAACGTCGTAGGCGAAGTGAACGATGGATGGCGCCTCGCCAAGGTGACACTCGGTAATGAGCGCGTGAGTCTGTCTTCGGGAGGCGTTCTGTGGGGCATGGGGCCTTCCGCTGCCGATCTTGTCTCGATTGTCCGCCGCGATGGCGGGGTGAACGACGCGATGTTGCGTCAGCGCGTCGCCGCGTTGTACACCGAACACGTCATCTTGGAATTGATTCGTGCGCGCACCTTGACTGCGCGACTTCGCGGAGAGCAACCAGGGCCTGAAGCGAGCATCCGCAAGATCATCGCTGACGAACATGGCCAGCGCACGATGATGCTCGCGCGCGATCTCATCGGCGCAGATGCAATGCTCATCTCTCCCGCACATGACTCGTCAACATTGAATTCGCGTTCGTGGTACAGCGGTTTCATGTTTTCTCGGGCGCTCACAATCGGTGGAGGCACAGGTGAAGTTCAGCGCAACATCATCGGGGAGAAAGTGCTCGGTCTGCCACAGTGACGAGAATCGGCTGAAACGCACTTACACTGGGGTTGTGGAAACCCCCGCCCAAATCATTCGTGGCCGCATGTTTCGTAGCGCAGTCGCGCTGTCATGTCTCGCGTTGCTCGCTGCGTGTGCATCGGGAGATGATCCGACATCGACCAGCGACACTTCGGTGGCTGGTGACGCCGCAGAAGTAGCCGCGCACGAGCAAGCTCGCGCTGAGTGCCTGGGTGGTTCAGCCATTGATGGCGGTTCGCTCGACATTACGACCACGGTCGCGCCCATCACCAATCTCGTTGCATTGATCGTCGGTGACTCTGGTGCGAAAGTCACCGGAATCGTGCCGGAGGGCACCAACTCGCATACATTCGAGCCACCTCCGAGTGTCGCAGCGACACTTGAATCAGCAGACGTGGTGTTCATCAACGGTCTTGTGCTCGAGGAACCGACGAAGGATCTCGCTGAGGCCAACTCGCAGGCCGGCACCGTCATCTGTGAGTTGGGTACCGCGGTCCTTCCAGAAGACCAGTACGTCTACGACTTCTCCTTCCCGAAAGAGGGTGGCAAGCCCAATCCGCATTTGTGGACCGATCCACCGCTTGCTCGCGAGTACGCGACGCTCATCAAGGACGTGCTCGTCGCTCGTGATCCCACACGTTCGGCCACCTATCAAGCGAACCATGACAAGTTGGTGGCGATGATCGACCGTCTCGACGCGGCTATGAAGACGGCCACGGCGACATTGCCCGTTGAGCAACGAAAACTGCTCACTTACCACGATGCATATGCATATTTCGCAAAGACCTACGACTGGACCGTCGTCGGGGCGATTCAGCCATCGTCATTTGAAGAGCCGACTCCGAAAGACATCGCAGACCTCATCGATCAAGTGAAGAGCGAGAACGTGAAAGCGGTCTTCGGCAGCGAAGTGTTCCCGTCGCCCGTGCTTGAGCAGATCGGTAAGGAGGCTGGTGTCGCCTACATCGACGTTCTTCGCGACGATGACCTGCCGGGTGAACCAGGCGAACCCGAGCACTCGTGGGCGGGCCTCATGCGCTTTGACTATGTCACGATGGTGGAGGCGCTCGGCGGCGACGCAAGTACCCTCAAAACAGTCGACATCTCGGTCGATGTCGAGGACAAGGCCTACTACCCACAATGAACGCACTGGCAGTACCGCAGGCGCTCGTCGAATGTCACGAGTTGACATGTGCATACGACGGTTCTGTCGCTGTCGACGACGTGTCAATGGCTGTCCGCCGTGGTGACTTTGTCGGAATCGTGGGCCCGTCGGGGTCAGGAAAGACGACGTTGTTGAAAGCGGTGCTCGGATCCATACCCCCAGCGAGTGGTCACGTGCATCGTCTCCAGGGTCTCACGATGGCCTACGTGCCGCAGGTCGAAAGTGTCGACTGGAACTTCCCTGTGACCGTGCTCGAGACGGTGATCATGACCCGCTCACGAAATGGCTGGTGGCCGCGCACGACCAAAGACGAACGCGACCACGCCGAGCGCGTGTTGCACCGCCTCGGACTTGTCGATGTTGCTGAACGCCATATCCGAGAGTTGTCCGGCGGACAACAACAGCGCGTGTTCATCGCCCGTGCGTTGTTCCATCGCCCAGAGTTGCTGGTGCTCGATGAGCCGACGTCTGGCGTCGATGTGCGCACTCGCCACGAAGTGTTGCATCTGCTCGCGGATCTGCACGACGAAGGTCTGTCCATCGTCCTCACCACCCACGACTTGAACGGTCTTGCAGCACACTTGCCGCGAGTGGTGTGCATCAACAAGCGCATCATCGCTGATGGGGCTCCACGCGACGTGTTGACACCGGTTGTGCTCGAGAAGACCTACGGGGCAGAGATGGAAGTCCTCATTCACGGCGGAATGCCGGTCGTCTTAGAGAGCGGTGCGGACCATGTCGCCCGTCGTCTCTCGAATCTGACAACATTCTGACGAAAGGTCGTCTGGCAATGATTGCGACCCTGTTCGAGCCCTTCGGTTATTCGTTCTTCAACAACGGGCTCGCAGTCGCGACCTTGGCTGGTGCCCTGTGCGGGCTACTCGGGGTGTTCGTGGTTCTGCGCGGTATGAGCTACATCGGTCACGGGTTGTCGCACGCTGTCTTTGGTGGTGCCGCAGCGTCCGCAGTCGTCGGTATCAACTACTTCATTGGTGCGGGCATCTGGGCTGTCGTGTCGGGAGTCCTCATCGGTCGTATTGCGCGACGCCGCATCATCGGCGCCGACGCGGCAATCGGAGTCGTCACAACTGCGTCGTTCGCGATCGGGTTGGCTCTGCTCAATCGTTATGGGCAAGCCAAGAAGAGCATCGAGGCCGTGTTGTTCGGCTCGGTTCTCGGCGTTCAGCCAGCAGACATCTGGGCGGTGTCGATTGTCGCGGTGCTGGTCGGACTGCTCGTCATTGCTTTCTACAGGCGTCTTTTGTTCGCGACATTCGACCCTGATGTCGCCCAGGTGACCGGTGTGAAAGTGGCCTGGGTCGAAGCGCTCGTCATGATGATGTTGTCGTTGACGATCCTCGTCACGATGCGTGTCATCGGAACCTTGCTTATCTCGGCGCTCCTCGTCATTCCTGCAGCAACATCGCGCATGTTGACGAATTCGTTCGCCCGCATGCTCTGGATCTCACCGGTCCTGGGGGCCGTGTCTGGCTTCGTCGGCATGAACGCGTCTTATCACCTCGACACGTCAGCGAGTGCGACCGTGATTCTCGTTGCGGCAATCGGTTTCGTGGTGGTGTACGCAGCCACGGGCCTTCGTGGTCGTGTGCGCGTGGCACACGTGCATCACATCTGAGTTCAGCTACGTAGCTGCCACTCGACACCAGATGGTGTGTCGCGAACCTCGACTCCGATGTCGGCGAACGCATCGCGAATGGTGTCGGAGAGATCGAATCGCTTCTCAGCGCGGACAGTGGCCCGAAGAGAGAGCAGCGCCTCGACGAAGGGGGCGACGACATCGCGAGGATCGCGAGCCCCGCCGACCGCAAGGTCACCGAGGCTGCTGATCATTGATCGAAGTGTCGCGCGTGCGCGGTCAGCGTCTTCGCTTTGGAGAGAGTCCGTCGACCATTCGTGCATCGCCTGTTCCAGCTCGAGCGTTGCGCGCATTGCAGCGATGGGGTCTCGACCTGCGAGGGCCTTATCAAAGCGCTGTCGGCAGTCAGCAGTCACAGCTGAGAGAGACGTCGCGGTAGCGGCCTGTGGCGAAGAGTCCACAGTGGTGGTGGACATCGTTGACGGACGTGCCCCATCGGTTGGCAGCCTGGATGGATCGCGAAGCACGTCGAGGGGAAATTTGTCGCCGCTCGCGAACACACGTGATTCACCCTTGTGGCGAACAGTGACAGTGCCGTTGCCGGCGACGGTGCAACAGTCGCTGTCGATGTCGATGACGACCGCTGTGTGTTCATCGACCCCCAACACGAGCGTGTCATCACTAAGCATCGACTCGAGAAGACGCAAGCGGGTGTCACCGAGGTAACAGAACCGCGTGTCGTGGTTCCCGCCTTCGGCGTTGTCGAAATGGGGGATGACGACGGCATTCACTCCGATGTCGCCCAGCACATTGAGACCGTCGAGGAGCCGCACGTCTTCGCCGACTTTGTAGATCTCGTACACCGGCACGGTGTGTCTGCCGAGAGTCAATGCAGCTGCCGAGGCGAACGTGATGATGCCTCCCTCATTCACTTTCGCCCGGAGAGTCTCGGCAAAACGGCTACCAGCCCACTGACGAAGTGCATAAGTCGGTGAGCCCGGTCCGGCAAACAGATACGTGGCTGCATCGACCAACCGAAGTCCTCGTTCGACCGACACAGGGTCAGCCGCGATGTGTGTGTCGTGGAGTCGTACGAGACCAGCGACCTTGGCATCGATGTTGACGCTGACCTTGAAATAGTCGATCGCGCGACTCGCAAGTTCGGGTGCGTTCTCTTGGAAGCCGAACGGAGTGTCGACGATGACCGCACCGACAGGTGAGGGCAGTTTGGCCACGAGTTTGCGGTGTGTGCTGACCATCGTCGGTGCAGTCTCACCAGAACCCATGATGGTGAGAATGCGTGGCAGAGTGCTCATGCGAAGAAACCTTCTGTGATAGCCGAGTGGATGGCATCGGCGAAGAGTCGTGGATGTTGGGCATGCAAGTCGTGGTCAGCGCCGTGAAAGGGCACGATTCGACAGTTGCGGAGACTCTGCTCGGCGCGTTCGAGCGCGATGAGCTTTCGGTGGGAGAACTCGCTGTCATCGAGGGCGGGAGTGAACATGACGGGAACAGTGATGTGCGGAAAGAGATCGTGGGGAGCGTGTTCCCACAGGCCCCTGAGAATTTTCATGTGCCGGTCACGAGTGAGCCACGGTCGCACGGTGCCATCGGGGAGGTGTTCCATGTTGGCGAGCGTGGCGTCGATCGCATCGTCTGACCAATCGGGGTGTGTCGCTTTGATGGCGGCCCACAGTCGATCATGTCGCGTTCCTGCGATATGCGGTGGTGCGAGCTGGTGCGCACAGTCGTCCCAATCTGGGAATGCAGATTTCAGGTCGATGGTGCCACCGTCGACAGCGCACACACCGCGCAGGCGCTGCGCATGCTTCGATGCGAGATGGACGACGATGTTTCCACCCCACGACTGACCGATGACGCCAGGTCGTGACCCTGCCGCATCGTCATCGGCGAGTGAGTCGAGAAATGCGGCAAGGTCATCTGTGACCGTGTCCATGTCGTAACCGTCGTCGGGTTTGTCACTTGTGCCGTGACCACGCTGGTCGATGGCGACGACTCCGTGGCCGAGCGTGCGCAGATGACGTGCTGCGCCGTCCCATAACTGCGCATTAGATGCGAGGCCGTGCACCATCACGATCGGCGTTCCGGTGGAGGTGGGGGCGCCCCACATTCGACAGCTGATCTCAAGCCCATGCGCGAGCCGAACGCGCGTGATGGTCGGCGCGCCCGCAGACGAGAGATCGTTAGGCGACTGATGCACAAACGCATTGTCGCAGGGTCAGGCGAAAAAACCACCGGAACCACGTCTCGGGTTCAGTCAATTCAGAGACAGAACCTAGGGTGAGGGCACTGTACGGAGGTGCACATGAAATTGGCGATGATGTTGAACTACGC
>SXWG01000123.1 GCA_005789925.1 Actinomycetota bacterium
GCAGCTATCGATGGCGCCAAGGGAATCTTGCTCAACATCACGGGTCCGTCGAGCATGGGACTGTTCGAAGTCAATGCCGCAGCCGAAGTCGTCCACGGTGTCGCGCATCAAGATGCGAACATCATCTTCGGAACCGTCATCGACGACGAGATGGGTGACGAGATCAAGGTCACTGTCATCGCTGCCGGCTTCGAGCGTTGGGATGCAGGCCCGGGATCCGGTGCCCGCCGGGCATCGTCCGGCATCGATCCGCGGCCATCCAGCGCGCGTGACATATTCGCCGACATCGACGGTGATCCGCTTGATGACGATGATGACGGTTTTGATGTTCCGTCATTCCTCAAGTGACGCGCTGACGACGTCGATTGCCGAGAGCGATGCTCGCTCCACAACACATCGCTGACAACATCGCGAGGGTACGTGCTCGTCTCGGCGAGTTGTCGTCGAACCATGTCGCGTTAATTGCCGTCACGAAGACATGGCCACGTGAAGCGATGGAGTTGGCGTCGAATGCGGGAGTCGATGGTCTCGGGGAGAACTACGCCAAAGAACTCGTCGGAAAGGTCGCGCCAGGTCGCCAAGATCTCGCGCCGATCCACTTCATCGGTGGACTTCAATCAAACAAGATCAAGTCGTTGGTGCCACATGTCGACGTGTGGCAATCCATCGACCGCTCCTCTCTCGTGCGAGAAGTGGGGCGGCGTCACCGTGAGTGGATCGAGGGTGGCGGCACGAGTGGCCCACCGCGCGTGTTGTTGCAGGTCAACACCACCGGTGAAACCAACAAGGCAGGATGCGCCCCGAGCGAGCTGGAGAGTGTTCGAGCAGTGGCAGAGGCCGAGCGGTGCGAAGTCCTGGGGTTGATGACGGTGGGTCCCACTGACGGAGACCCGCACGTCACCGAGCGGGCCTTTCGGACCTTGCGGGCCTTGGTCGACCGGCACGACCTCGCCGTCTGCTCGATGGGAATGACAGGCGATTTCGAGTTGGCGGTGACGCTCGGATCGACCATGGTGCGCATCGGCAGCGCGATCTTCGGTGCACGTCAGTGATGACACACAGACGTCAGAGAACTACACACTCCGCCACTCATGCAACACGGTGGGTTAGCCTGTGAGCATGTCGATGTGGCGACGAGCAATGGAGTATCTCGGACTGACGGGAGATGACACCTACGACGACTACGACTTGTCGCAGGAGTATGAACGACCGTTGCGAGGTCGTGGTGGGGTCGATCCAACTGGTGGTCGTGCTCGCGGGTATGCGCCCGAGTACGTCGATGACATCAGTCGACCGGCACCGCGTCCGATGCGCGACGACAGCATGCCTATTCGTCGTCCCGACGATTCCGGCCTTCAAGTTCGACCGGTTGGTGCACCGCGCACGTCGACGGTGCGAGCCGTGCCGTCCGCCGGTGCCGAGCCCGTCACAGTGCGTCCCCGTCAGTTCAACCAAGCGCAAGAAGTCGCCGACCATTTCAAAGAAGGTCAGCCTGTCATCGTGAATCTCGAGGGTGCGGACCGCGAGATGTCGCGCCGCATCATCGACTTTGCGAGTGGCCTGTGTTATGCACTCGGTGGAACGATGGAAAAAGTCGGAAGTGGTGTCTACCTACTGAAGCCGACGTCCTACTCCGCAGACCGACACTGAACGCGGTATCCCCATGGAGCTTGTGTGCCGATTGGTCGACCTGTACGTGCTCGCCATCATCGGTCGCGCGATTCTCTCGTGGTTCCCGCTCGACCCTCGTGGACCGCTCGCAGGTGTTGCAGGGTTTCTGATTCGAATCACCGAGCCCGTCTTTGCACCGGTGCGTCGCGCTATGCCCAACATGGGTCCATTCGACTTGTCGCCGCTCATCGTTCTCATCGGGATACAGCTTCTTTCGCGCATCCTTCTGGGGTGCTGAGCCCCTCGCGGCTCTACGCTTTCACGCCGTGACCTACCCCCACGTCGATCCGCAGCCGAACTTTCCTGCACTCGAACAAGACGTGCTTGCTCGCTGGGAGCGGGACAGGACTTTTTCGAACAGCGTTGACGCACGTGCCGCTGGTGAAGGTGGTCGAAACGAGTTCGTCTTCTACGACGGGCCTCCGTTTGCCAACGGTCTGCCGCACTACGGTCACCTCCTCACGGGTTTTGTGAAGGACGCGGTACCGCGGTACCAGACGATGCGCGGTCGTAAAGTCGAGCGCCGTTTCGGATGGGACTGTCACGGTCTACCTGCCGAGGTGGAGGCCGAGAAGGAACTCGGAATTTCCGGACATCCGGAGATCACTGACTTCGGTATCGCTCGATTCAACGATGCATGTCGCACCAGTGTGTTGCGGTACACCGATGAGTGGCAGCGTTATGTCACTCGTCAGGCCCGTTGGGTCGACTTCGAGAACGACTACAAGACGCTCGATGTGTCCTACATGGAAAGTGTCATGTGGGCGTTCAAGACACTGTGGGACAAAGGCCTCGTGTACGAAGGTTTCCGAGTGCTCGCGTATTGCTGGCGGTGCGAGACACCGCTGTCGAACACCGAGACTCGCATGGACGACGTGTACCGCGATCGACAAGACCCCGCACTCACCGTATGGTTCACGCTCGAGACCGGAGAGCGCATCTTGGCGTGGACGACCACGCCGTGGACGTTGCCGTCGAACTTGGCACTTGCAGTCGGACTTGACATCGAATACACGGTGCTCGCCGATGCCAGTGGGCAGAAGTACATCATCGCCGATGCGCGACGTGTGGCGTACGAAAAAGAGTTCGCAGACATGACAGTCATCGGCTCGATGTCCGGTCGTGACTTGGTCGGTCGTCGGTACACGCCGATGTTCGATTTCTTCGAGGGCTCTGACAACGCTTTCCAGGTGCTCGCTGCAGAGTTCGTCACCACAGATGACGGCACCGGAGTCGTGCACATGGCACCTGGTTTCGGCGAGGACGACCAAGTCGCATGCAATGCAGCGGGAATTCCCACGTTGTGTCCGATGGACGAACACGGTTGCTACACCTCTGAGATCTCACCGTGGGTGGGTCGACATGTGTTCGAGGCGAATCCCGAGATCATTCGCCACCTCAAAGAGCGCGGAGTGGTGGTACGTCACGACTCGTATGACCACCCGTACCCACACTGCTGGCGTTGCGCCCAGCCGCTCGTGTACCGAGCGATTTCCTCGTGGTTCGTGCAAGTGACGGCCTTCAAGGACCGGATGATCGAGTTGAACCAGCAGATCCGCTGGGTACCCGAGCACATCAAAGAAGGCAGTTTCGGAAAGTGGATTGCCAACGCCCGTGATTGGTCGATCAGTCGAAATCGGTTCTGGGGATCGCCGATTCCCGTGTGGAAGAGCGACGACCCGCAGTACCCACGCTTCGATGTCTACGGGAGCATCGAAGAGCTCGAGCGAGATTTTGGTGTGAAAGTCGATGACTTGCACCGTCCCTCGATCGATGACCTGGTCCGCGTCAACCCTGACGACCCGACAGGGAAGTCACACATGCGTCGCGTTCCAGAAGTTCTCGACTGCTGGTTCGAGAGTGGTTCGATGCCCTTCGCGCAGGTGCACTATCCGTTCGAAAATCGCGACTGGTTCGAGAGCCACTACCCAGGTGACTTCATCGTCGAATACATCGGCCAGACACGCGGCTGGTTCTACACACTTCACGTCCTCGCGACCGCACTCTTCGACCGACCGGCATTTTCGACGTGCGTCAGCCACGGCATCGTCCTCGGTGATGACGGTCAGAAGATGTCGAAGAGCCTGCGCAACTACCCGGACCCGATGGTGATCTTCGACACGTACGGGTCAGACGCGATGCGTTGGTATCTGTTGTCTTCGTCGATTCTTCGTGGTGCTGATTTCTCGGTCACCGAACAGGGCATCAGGGAAACAGTTCGACAAGTCCTGCTTCCGTTGTGGAACTCATGGTATTTCCTCTCCCTGTATGCAAACGCTGAGGACATGACCGGTTCGGAGCGATTCGACAGCACCAATGTGCTCGATCGTTATGTGCTGGCAAAGCTGGGCGTGTTGATCGACGACATGACGCACTGTCTTGACAACTATGACCTCTTTGAGGCGTGTCAACGCATGCGCGGATTTCTCGATGTGCTGACCAACTGGTACATCCGTCGCAGTCGGGATCGCTTCTGGTCCGGTGACCACGATGCGGTCGACACGTTGCACACGGTTCTGTCAGTTGTCGTCCGCCTGGCCGCACCGTTGTTACCGCTCGTGACGGAAGAGATCCACTCGGGTCTTGGTGGCGGACCATTGAGCGTCCACCTTGCTGACTGGCCGACGACCAGTGGATTGCCGACCGATGTCGAATTGGTGGCGTCGATGGACTTGGTTCGCTCGGTGTGTTCAGCCGCTTTGTCGGTGCGCAAGTCCCATGACAGGCGCGTGCGCCAACCACTCAGTTCGCTCACTGTCGCCTCAGCAAATGCGGCACGTCTTGCTGCGTACATCGACATCATCTCCGACGAGGTGAACGTGAAGCAAGTGACGTTGTCAGACGATGTCGCCGCTGTGGCGCGTCATGAATTGCAGGTCGTGCCGGCAGCGGTCGGACCACGGCTCGGCAAGAAGACACAGCAGGTCATCAGCGGTGTGAAGAAAGGCGAGTGGACGCGCGAGGGTGACGAGATTGTCGTCGCGGGCGAGCGATTGCAGCCCGGCGAGTACACCTTGCGACTCGTTGCAGATTCGACAACGGCAAGTGCGGCGTTAGATGACGGAACTGGTGTCGTGTTGCTCGACGTCGAACTCACAGCCGATCTTGAAGCCGAGGGACAAGCGCGCGACGTGATTCGTGCAGTCCAGCAAGCTCGTCGCGAAGCCCAATTGGCAGTGACCGATCGCATCACGTTGACACTCGGGGTTGCAAACGAGGTGAGAGCACGCTTGGAGCCGTATCTCGACATGGTGAGGTCGGAAACTCTGTCCACAGCGCTCGAGTGGGATGAGTCACTTCGACGCGACGTCGCCATCGACGGCGCGGAAATCGCCGTGCGTGTCGCGCCTGTGGGTTGATTCCCCCCGATTGGGCCCGACATTAACGACGTGCCGACAAAAGGACATTTGAGTGCTCTCGCGGAGGGTCCGCCGAGATCTGTCCCGACCGGCTAGCCTGCCCGACCCAAGAAAGCGTTCGTCGATCTGACCCTCGCTCACCCGGGAGACCACCATGGCAGCCAAGAAGAAATCGACCCCTACGGCCAAGAAATCGGCCAAGAAATCAACAAAGAAACCCGTGAAGACGGCCAAGAAGTCGGCCAAGAAGTCGGCCAAGAAGCCTGCAAAATCAACCAAGAAGCCCGTGACGACGGCAAGCAAGAAACCTTCGGCAGCTGCCAAGAATCTGGTCGCGAAGAAGGCTGCCGCGAAAAAGAAGGCGGAGTTGGCCAAGAGGGCAGCCGCGAAGAAGAAGGCGGAGTTGGCCAAGAAGGCTGCCGCGAAGAAGAAGGCGGAGTTGGCCAAGAGGGCAGCCGCGAAGAAGAAGGCGGAGTTGGC
>SXWG01000124.1 GCA_005789925.1 Actinomycetota bacterium
ATCGTGTGGCACCATCAGCATGTGTCGTCCAGAAGACGACTACGAGACGATCTCGCTGACCAGCGGTCGTGCGCTCGTCGACGTCGAAGTGAAGATCGTCGACGATGACTTCAAGGAAGTGCCCCGTGGCGAGGCCGGCGAGATCGTGTGTCGTGGATACAACGTAATGCAGGGTTACTTCGAGGACGAGGCTGCCACCGCAGAGGCCATCACCGCTGATGGTTGGTTGCACACTGGTGACATCGGCACGATGAACGACCGTGGATACATCAACATCACCGACCGCAAGAAGGACTTGTTCATCGTCGGTGGCTTCAACGCTTACCCAGCCGAAATCGAGAACTATCTGCTCGGTCATCCTGACATCGCACAAGTAGCGGTCATCGGCGTACCCGATGAACGTCAAGGTGAGGTCGGCTGGGCTTTCGTGACGGCCAGACCCGGCTCCACCATCGACCCTGAAGAAGTGGCGACCTGGAGTCGCGGGCGCATGGCGAACTACAAGGTGCCGCGACGGGTCGTCGTCCTCGACGCACTTCCGACCAATCCGAATGGGAAAGTCACGAAGTTCGAATTGCGCGACCTGGCCGCGAAGTACTCACAGTAGCCACCACGTCGTCGGTCGCCGTTCCCCTACCGTCAAAGTGGGCCCCACGACTAACCTCTGTCTCCATGCGGGGGATCATCTACAACGGAACATCGACTGAACTCGTCGACGGCATCAAGCTTCGTGAACCGGGGCCGCGCGATGTGGTCGTGCGAATCGCAGCAGCGGGCTTGTGCCACAGCGACGTCAGTTACATGAACGGGCTATATCCGGTGCCGTCACCTGGGGTGTGCGGTCACGAAGGAGCGGGCATCGTCGAACGCGTCGGTGAGGCTGTCACACATGTGAAGCCCGGTGATCACATCGCCATCGCCACGTTGTCAGCGTGCGGCATGTGTCCGGCGTGCGCATCGGGTCGACCGACCGCATGTCGAGCGACACTTGGCAATGCCACACAGCCATTCACGTACGAGGGCGACCCCATCTGGAATTTCGCGGGTGTGTCGACATTCGTCGAGCAGACGGTCATTCGTGACATCCAGTGCGTCAAGCTTCCCGATGACGTGCCGTTGTCTTCGGCAGCAATCGTCGGTTGCGGAGTCATCACCGGCATGGGCGCAGTCTTCAACCGCGCAAATGTGAAGCGCGGACAGAGCGCTGCCGTGTTCGGAGTCGGTGGTGTCGGACTGAACGTCATCCAAGCACTGAAAGTTCAGGGTGCCGAAAAAATCATCGCCATCGACACCGTGCCAGAGAAAGAAGCGTTGGCTCGCAAGTTCGGTGCCACACACTTTCTCGACGGCAAGCGAGAAGACATTGTCGATGCAATCACCCAGATTTGTCCCGCCAGCGAATCTGTCGTTCGTGGACCTTTCAATGCAGGTGGCGTCAACTGGGCATTCGACTGCGTCGCCCACCCCACCGTCACCTGGAACGCACTCGAGTCGCTCGAGTGGGAAGGCAACGTCGTCGTCATCGGTGTCGCCTCGCAGACTGCCGAATTCAAAGGTCTGTACGGACGACTCACTCAAGTCGACCGCGGAATCATCGGTTGTCGTTACGGCAGCTCGTCACCGCATCGCGACTTCCCGTACATCATGAATCTGTACCGCACGGGACAGGTTCTTCTCGACGAACTCGTCACGGCTGTCCGACCAATCGACAAGTGGCAAGACTCGATACACGAGATGGAAACCGGCGCGGTCGCTCGCGGCGTCTTGTCGTTCTAGACATCTCGTCGCGACCATCCAACTGACTGAACGTCGACACATGCCAGTTCCCACTTCGCCCATCCGAGGTGATTTCGAGAACCTGCTCGATCTTTTCGACGAGGTCGTGCGAGTCGCTCCCGACGTCGAGGCGTATGTCCAACCGTCCACGACAGGCCCGACGATGCGCATGTCGTTCATCGAGTGGGCCACTCGTGCCGATGCGCTCGCTGGGTGGTTGATCGACAAGGGCGTGAAAAAGGGTGACGTCGTCGGAATTCGCCTCCCGAGTTGCATCGATTACGTCGTCGCGTACCAAGCAATCACCCGCGCAGGTGGAATCGCAGCCGGCATCAACCCTCGTTATGGGCATGGCGAAGTCGAACACATCATCAATCGCTCGAAACCGGTGCACATTTTCGACCGACCGTTGCCAGAGGTGACGGGAGGAGATCCGTTTCGTCGCCGGATCGAACTCTCCCACGATGATCCGATCGCGATCGTATGGACCGGAGGAACCACCGGCTACCCGAAAGGTGCCTGGTTCGATCACCGTTGCCTCGAAGCGATGACGGGTGGGGCCGGCGATCTCTCGCACGTCGGCGACCGACGTCTTTCACCACTTCCCTTCGCACATGTCGGAGCGATGACCAGATTGTGGGACGAGTTGATGCACGTCATCACCACGGTCATCGTTCCTTCTCCGTGGACTGCCGAGGGTGCTCTCGCTGCGATCAACGACGAACGAGTGACCGTCAGCCAAGGTGTGCCGACGCAATATCGCATGATGTTCGACCATCCTCGTTTCGCCGACACCGACGTCAGTCACCTTCGCGTCGCGGGCATCGGTGCTGCACGCATACCACCTGAGTTGGTCATGGAGATGCGCGAGAAACTCGGTTGCAACGTGCTCGCACGGTACACGAGCACCGAAGCGTGCGTGTCGACGGGCACGAACATCAACGACGACATCGACACGATCTGCAACAGCGTCGGCAAACCGAGCGCGGCCGTCGAATTGCGCCTCGTCCACGAAGATGGACACACGTGCGCACAAGACGAAGTGGGAGTCGTGCAACTACGCAGCCGAGCGATGATGCGCGGATACTGGAAAGACGAAGAACGGACGCGAGAAGTGTCCACCTCCGACGGTTTTCTCATCACCGGCGACTTGGGATTCATCGACGAGAAAGGTGACCTTCACCTCGTCGGACGAAACACCGAGATGTACATCCGTGGCGGATACAACGTGTATCCCGTCGAGGTCGAGAATCATCTCGGCACGCATCCCGACGTCTCTGCAGCAGCAATCGTCGGTGCGAGCGTCGATGACCGCCTGGGTGAGATCGGTGTCCTCTTTGCTGTGCCTCGATCCGGCAGCGCACTCACACTCGAGTCGGTGCGTGACCACGTGAAGGCCTCTCTCGCCAATTACAAGGCCCCCGATGTCCTGGTCTGCGTGACCGAACTTCCGCTGACCTCGCTCGGCAAAGTAGACAAGAAGCAACTTCAACCGCTCGCAGACAAGGAGGCAGCCGCGTGGCAGCGATAGAGGGACTGATCGACACATCCGGAAAGACCCTGTGGCAACTCGTCGAAGAACGCGCAGCAGCGACTCCCGACAAGCGCATGGCCATCGACGAGGCGGGGCGCACGCTCACCTACGGCGGGTTTCGCGATTGGTGTCTGCGTGTTGCGGCCGGACTTCACGATCTCGGTGTGCGCGAAGAGTCACGAGTCTCCTGGATCCTGCCGTCGCGCTTCGAGGCACTCGTTCTCTCAGGTGCACTCGCCCGTCTCGGTGCGATCCAGAATCCGATTCTTCCCATCTACCGCACGCGTGAAGTGGGCTTCATCGCTCGACAGAGCGGATGTGAAGTGATGGTCGTTCCGAATGTGTTCCGTGGTTTCGAGTATCCGCCGATGGCGCGCGAGGCAGTCGAGGGTCTCGGTACCAAGATTCTCATCGCGGACCCGGACCTACCGGAAGGTGACCCATCGACACTTCCGTCGTTCAACCCGAAGTTCGAGGTATTGCGCTGGTTGTTCTATTCGTCGGGAACGACTGCCGACCCGAAGGGTGCCAAGCATTGCGACCGCTCGATGAGTGCTGCAAACACCGGAATGCAATGGAGCATGGAGGTGGGTCCCGACGACAAGGCGGCAGTGGTCTTCCCAATCACACACGTCGGTGGCTTGGTGTGGATGTTCAACGCGATGCAGACCGGTGTGGAATTGCTGATGGTCGAGACATTCAATGCCGACCAGACACCTGAATGGCTCGGCAAGAACGGCGTCACCTGCGCAGGTGCAGGCACTGCGTTTTGGTTGATGTATCTCAACAAGCAGCGGCAATTGCCAAAGGGCGAGAAGTTGTTCCCCAACGTGCGCATCTTCAATGGTGGAGGCGCCGCCAAACCGAAGCCGCTCCACTTCGAGATGATGGAAGCGTTCGGAGCTCCCCTCATCAACGGCTGGGGACTGACCGAAAGCCCGATCAACATCATGGTTCACGTCGACGACCCCGACGTGAAGAAGGCCGAGACAGACGGTCGACCCTGCCCCGATGTTCTCGTGCGAACGGTCATGGACGGCAAAGACACTCCTCGCGGAGTCGAGGGTGAACTGCGTGTCAAAGGACCTCAAGTCTGCATGGGATATCTCGATGCCTCGCTCGACGCAGATGCATTCGACGAAGAGGGCTGGTTCCGCACCGGTGACCTCGGCGTGATCGATGCGGACGGCTACATCAGCATCACC
>SXWG01000125.1 GCA_005789925.1 Actinomycetota bacterium
GCTTTCACATTGTCTGGCGACACCCGCAACACGGCTTCGGCTAGCCACACAGCTTCGACTGCACGGTCGCCAGCAAGATGTTCGCGTGCCCGACCAAGCACCACATCGACACCAGTGACCGAGACCAAGTCGGTGAGAACATCCGCACCGGTCGACGGGTGCAACTCTGTCGTTGATTGCAACTTGAACCATCCCATGTAGGTCTCCCAGATGGTGCGCACCCCCCACATGACCTTGCCATAACCCTGACCCACGCGTAGTTCGGGAGGCAACGTGACTGTCCTCATCAACGACCACACGTCGACTCCTTCATTCATCCCCTCGAGGGTTTTGGAATGCACAAATTCGACTGCGTCGTGAAGCCGAGCAACACAAGCATCGATGAGTTCGTCACCTTCGACCGGAAAATGACGACCGGTGATGAGACGAGCGGGCCGAAGAGCGCGTAATTTCCGAGTGGTCTCCAAGTACGGCTCGACGAACCGATAGCGGTCTCCGCGCAGTGTGTTGAAGTTCGGGAAATGCGGGAACAACGGCCCGAGCAAGTTCGAGATGAGCGCAACTCGAGTTGCAGGAAGCCACACGATGAGTGAGTCGATGGTCTCGCCTGTAGCAGCAACAAGTTCGACGTCAAGACCACCCACCGAGAATGAATGGCGTTCCTCGAACATCACATCGGGCATCGGGGTGTCTTGATGCATCGGTACTCCAGGATTCTCCTTTGCGATTCGAATTGCATTCGCACCAGTCACGTCGAACCAAATCTTCGCCGTAGAACGGCGCAGTCGTGCGATGCGAGCATCATCGGCTTGGCACGCCGGATTGTTCTCTTGGGCGATGTAGATCGTGCCTTGCTCGCGGAAGAGCGCCACTCCACCGACGTGGTCGACGTGCGCCTGCGTCGTGATGATGTGCGTGGTCGGCCCTGGACAAACGGCATCAAACAACTTCTTGTGATGGAGGGCCTCGTAACCCATGCCCGTGTTGACGATGATGCGACCTTCGGCATGCACGATCATGTACGCAGCAGTCGACCCAGCCGAGCGGAAAATGCCGGGTGACACCTCTAATGCTTCGCTGTCGTAGTTGTGCTCGAGCAGTTCTTTACCAGGACGAGTGTCGATCACATGATCGACCTGATCTTGTATCGATTTGTTCACAGCTCGCTCCCCTTATGTCACGTCAATCGGAACATCAAAACGTTCCATATATGAACCGAAACCTGCCCGTACTTCCTCTGGAGTGCGACCGAAGTCTGCACGGATGTCGTAGGCAATGGTCGGCTCTGGGTGTTGTTTCCTGTGCTCAATCCGACCCGTCACAGCCTTGGCCGCACGTTCAGTCAACGGGTGACCTGCCCACTCGAAGATGGCACGCACCATTGACAGCTCGTCAGTGACAAAGTCCTTGAAGTGACAATCGAATCGTTGGCCATTGGGCACACAACCGACGTCACGAACAGCGGCGGACAACAGAGTTCCTACTCTGTCTGTCCAATAGTCGGCATACCAACCTGGATCGATGGTGCGGTACGACATGCGCGCGGCATAACACGTCATTGTCGCCGCCGATTGCACGACTGCAACAGGGTCGCGATGCGTCATCACCACACATGCATCAGGAAACACCTTCATCAGTGGTCCGAGCTGTTCGAGGTGTTGAGGTGATTTCAAAATCCACCGTGCACGTGGCCTGAACCACGTGAGTACCTTCAATGCGGTCTTCATATATTCGTAGTGAGGCGTCTGGTCTTGTGCCACGTAATAGTCACGCCACCGAGGCACGCGCGCGATCCACTCCAAGTTGTACGACGAGAAGTCAGGCAGCATGAGCTCTAACTCTTCGTGCACATGGTCTGGGTTCATCGGATGCATGTACTGAACGAGGGGGCTCATCATCTGCATGGCATCCCACTCGCGAAGGCAGCGCTGATAACGCGGATCCACCCCATCGGCCCCCGGGCCCTCGCCTCTCCGTGGAACCGGCTCGTAGCTCTCCCACAACGGCATTGATCGCAACGAGTCGTCCGCGGACAACAGGTTCACCAGGTTCGTTGTTCCTGTGCGCGGAAGTCCGACGATGACAATCGGACGCTGAATTTCGATGTCATGAATCTCAGGATGACGTGTCAAGAGGTCATTGATGAGAAGCCGGTTCGACGCATATCTAAGACACGCATTTCGAAGAGATAGCCGTCCGACATTACGACGATCTGAATCATTGCCGACCTCATCGAGCCACATGCCCAGGCGGGTCACAAAGTCCATCGAACCGAAATCTTCGAGCCCTGTTCGTTCGCAGGCTTCGCCGAGAATCGACCCCGATGACATGTCGATCGTAAGTTCCTCGCAATGCTCAATGGCAGCGGTTTGTAACGGGGACAACTCGGGAGAACCGAGATCAGTGATGCGTATCTTGCTTGCCATAGCCCCTCAACGCTCATAGTAACCTCGCGTCGTGAACGACCTTCGCTTGGGAATCGTGGGATGTGGAGCCATTTCAGAGTGGCACGCAAGAGCGCTGAAGAAAGCGTCCCGCACGAACGTTGTCGCATGCATCGACCCCGTCGCTGAACGAGCGCAGCATCTGGCATCACTTACTGGCGGTGCGGCGTGCGCGTCACTCAAAGACGCGCTGACTCTCGGGCTTGACGCGGTGGCCCTGCTGGTGCCACATCACTTACACGAGAAACTCGCGCTTGAGTCATTCGAAGCAGGAATGCATGTTGCGCTGGAGAAGCCAATGTCGACTGATCTCGCATCGTGTGAACGCATCCTGTCTGCAGCCGCGCGCGACACCACGAAGGTCTTCATGCTCGCCGAGAATGCCCAGTACTGGCCAGAGGTGATTGCTGCGCGCCTACTCATCGACCAAGGCGCCATTGGCGACGTGTTCACCGCCCGTGCATGGCACCACCATGGTCCCCCCAAAGAGTTCTATCCAGACTCCGATTCATGGCGCTTCAGTGCAGAGGCGTCTGGGGGTGGGGTGGCTCTCGACACCGGGTCTCACTGGATTCGCCCCCTACGTATGGTGCTCGGTGAGATTGATGAAGTCGTGGGGATTACCGGACGACTCTGGGATGAGATGGAGGGCGAGTCTCTCGTCCGTTCGCTGCTGCGATTTTCGAACGGAACCACGGCGAGCTTCGATGTCATTTTGGCCAAGGGTGCCGTCGCCCTTCAACCACACTTCCAATTCAGTGGCACGAAGGGTGAAATTGTCATCACGGTCATGGGAGAAGTGTTGTTGTTCGACGGCAAGGATTGGCAAGGAACATGCGTTCACCGCGGTAACTACATGGATAGCTACGCCGGGGTATGGCAAGACTTCGAAGCAGCCGTACTTGATGGCAAGCCGCTTGAGGCCGATGCCCAATATTCCCTCGGTGAGATTCGCACCGCGCAAGCAATAGTGCGCAGTGGCTCAACACGCCAGTGGGAAAGGGTCTGGGGCTGACGATGTCGTCGAACCGAGTGTCGTTCAACTTTTCCGACTCAACTGTGCTGGTCACTGGAGGGTCAAACGGAATCGGACTCGGAATCGCCAAAGCCTTCGCAGATGCTGGCGCTCGCGTCACCATCACCGGAACCCGCCCTTCCGCCGATGACTACGACAATGACCTTTCACGTTTCGACTTCATCCAGTGTTCAATGTCTGACACACATCAACTTGAAGTGTTGGCTGAGAACTTCGATCGACTGGATGTTCTCGTCAACAACGCAGGCCAAGTCATGCCACAGGGCGGTAATGAGTACGACCCCGATGTTTTCGATGAGGCACTGCGAATAAATGTGTCATCAGCCTTCCGCTTGAGTCGACTCCTTCATCGCGCGCTGAAATCCTCTGACGCCGACGGTGGCGCCAGCATTGTGAATCTTGCGTCGTTGTCGTCATTCTTCGCGGTCGAATTTGTACCTGGCTATGGAGCCGCCAAGGCTGCAGTGGTCCAGATGACAAAGACCCTGGCAGTGCACTACGCGCGAAACGGAATACGTGTCAATGCTGTCGCACCCGGTGTCATCGAATCGAACATGACAGCACCGATGCTCGCAATCGAGTCAATGGCCGATGCCCAGTTGTCACGAATTCCGCAGGGTCGATTCGGCACTCCATCAGACGTCGCCCCTGCAATTCTCTTCCTTGCGTCGTCTCACGCCTCATACATCACCGGCCACACGCTGCTCATCGACGGCGGCTTCTCGGTACTCGGATAAGGAGCCCACATGACACCACTTCGATTGGTCACGCAAGACGAAGTCGACGCGTTCTGGCGCGATGGCGTGGTGTGCTTACGAGGCATCATCGACCCTGAGTACGTGCGCTCAATGGCAGCACCACTTGCTGCCATGCTCGGAACCCCTGAATTGGCTGACCTATCAGCGATGGGCGATGCACTCGCTGCGAGCGGAAAGAGCGTGCTGCGTGACGGCGAGGGCGATACAACGAAGGGACGGTTCGTCGCCGGGGTCGATCACTGGCTCACCCACAGCGAGTTCGCAGATTTCGCACTGCGCACCTGTCTTCCGAACGTGGCTGCTGTGGTTCTTGGGTCGCGGCAAGTGAACTTGTGGGAAGACAGTGTGCTTGCCAAAGAACCCGGAACTGCAGAGCGCACGGCATGGCACCAAGACCTTCCCTACTTCCACGTGGAAGGCAAGAACGTGTGCACTATGTGGTGCCCACTCGACAAAGTCACCCAAGAGTCTGGGGCGGTGAAGTTCGTTAAGTCGTCACATTTGTGGCCCGACGTGTACCGGCCAAACTTCTTCGTGTCAACCATGTCGATCCCTGGCTCTCCGGGTGAAGACGTCCCCGACATTGATGCGATGGCAGCCGAGGGTTCGTGCGAAGTTCTCACCTTTGACACCGAGCCAGGTGACGTCACCATTCACCATGCGCGCACCATCCACGGTGCCGGTGCCAACACTTCAGAGAGATGGCGCCGAGCAATCAGTTTGCGCTACTGCGGTGACGACGTGGTGTATCACGAGCGCCCTGGTACCCCACTCAAGGCACACCATGTCAACTTCGTCGAAGGTGCACCATTGCACCCCGACGATTGTCCTGCAGTTCAGCGAAGCTGAAGCCCTACGGATTTGTCGGGGCCGGACCAGGCTGGCCCGGGGTTCCCTGTGGTGTCGGGGGACCCTGCGGGGCCGGCTGACCAGGTGTTCCAGGTTGGCCAGGTGTTCCGGGCTGACCAGGTGTTCCGGCACCGCCCTGATTCGACATCCACTTGAAGTGGCTGCTGTTCATCGCACGGTCTGCTGCTGACACCGACCACTGACCCATCGTGCCCTTGCACGTGCTCACATCGGCTGTGACCGAGATGAAATTTGCCGGGTTCGGTGTCGCGTCGGTTGCCGTGTCGATGAAGGTTGAACCTTTCGATCCTGACTGCACCGTGAGCGCCGCACCAGAACTTGTTGTCGCGCTCGTGATCGTGCAACCGCCGGATGGGCCGGAGAAACTGTACGTCAGTCCACCGACATCCATCCACGTGCTCTCGCTCGTTCCGATTGGCATGCGCTGTGGCCTCCAGAAAGTGAACGAGACCGTGTTGCTTGACGGCGAGATCATGTCAGTCGTGTAAGGGTTCGCGCTCGTCGCGTAATTCAAGGTGGTCGAACCCCAACTGCGCACATTCGGCGATGTCTGCATGACTGCCGAGATGACCTGCGTCGATGAGTGCACAACCGTCTTGTTCGACTTGGTGACGGTGTACTTGAACGTGTCTCCCACCTTCAGGCCGTCTGGGCCGGACATACGCGGCTTGATCTCGTTGGTCCATGCTGAACCTGATTGCAGCGTCGCCACACTCGGAATGATGTTGGAAAAACCGTCACCGTCTGGGTCGCAGCTGGTGAACAACCATTCAGTCATCATTGATGCGGCCTCATCCCACGTGAATGCTGCTGGCCACGTCGCAGGCTTCGACTTCTGAACCTGACCATTCGTCACGGTGTTCGTCGGTGCGATGACTTTCGAACCACACAACTTTGTGTAGTCAGTGTCCGGAAGAGCATTGTCGCCCTGCTGCGTAGCCGTCGGGTAGTCCGGAGAAATTGTGGCGGCCTGCGCGGTTGAACCTGAACACCACTTGATTCCTGTGCAATCGACATTGAAAGAACCAATCGTCGACATGGTTGCTGGCAATGTGAAGTTCTTCTTGACTGCGTCGGTGTTGTAGATGAAAAACACACCTTGGAAGGTGCTGATCATCGTGTTCAGTGCCGTGGCGACAGTCGGGCTCGCTGATGGTGAGGTGACATTGAATGCATTCAAGTTCACGCAGTTTCCACCGCAAATGAGACCAGTTCCGATGAGTGCCTCACCCAACTGTGAACCGTCATCCTTCTGCGTGGTGTTGAAGAACTTGTCATCGACCAAGTCGAGTTTTCCGTCATTGTCGTCATCGACATCGACGAAAGAAGGAAGACCGTCGTTGTCAGCGTCGGCACCGGCCTTGTTCTCGGTCGGGTCCGCAAACTTACGTACGCCAGCACCGCTGACGCCTGTGCCCTTGCCGAGGTTGGCACGTGCCGGTGGGCGTCCACCACTGACGGCAATCGATCGACTCAGCACTGCTGAAGAAGGTGCAGCCTTCGCCAAACTCGCAAACGTCTGATCACTCGACACCTTGATGGTGCCGAGACTCACGGTCGAACCCGACGCGGTCTTCAGGTTGGTGACACCCTTTGTCGCCTTCGCTGCGGTTGTGGTTTTCCCCTTTGCGTCGGTGTACTTCAACATGACTGGGCCGACATAGGCACCGTCTGAGTTCAACACTGACAGTGTCATGCCATTCGTGTCAGCCTTCGGAATTCCCGACAGCGTCACTTTGCCGCCCGTTGAGCGCGCGAGATACGCCTTGCCTGATGATGCAACAGCAAGTAATCGGTAGTTCGATGCGAGCGAAGCTTTGATGGATGTGGTATTTGGTGCGGCTTCGACCTGTCCGGACAAAACGAACGAACCACCGACAATGACAGTTGCGACAGCAAACAGTCCTTTGAAGCGACGAATATTCATGGCTACCCCTCCCCGAGGAATATGGTGCCTTAACGATAGCCCGCACCGTGAGTAGTGTGCACAGGCTCTATCTCAACTATTTGGCTACTAGATAGAGGAGTGGAAGAACCGCCGAGATACCGGCTGCAAGTGCCACCAGCGCGCTGGAAACCGGTCCACTCACGTTGTCGCCGAGGAGACGTCGACGACGGGACAAGATCCAGATGACGACAATCAGCGGCGGCGCTGCCAGCCCGTTCAAGATCGCCGCCCAATAGAGCATCCGCACTGGGTTCGTGCCGACCATGTTCATGACCGACCCGATGACCATCGAGCAAGCAATCACCCCGTAGAAAGCCTTAGCTTGCGAGACCCTCAACCCGAGCCCTTCGCGCCAACCGAATGTCTCAGCGATGGCATACGACGTCGACCCAGCTAGCACCGGCACCGCCAGTAAGCCCGTGCCGACGATGCCAAGCGTGAAGAGCAACCGAGCACCACTGCCCGCCAAAGGTTCGAGTGCCAGCGCAGCTTCCTCTGCAGTGCTCACCGATGTGATGCCGGCCTTGCCGAGTGTCGCAGCCGACGTGACCATGATCGCGAACATGACGAGCACACCCGATGACATACCTGCAAAGACATCGCCACGCATTGCGCGCAAGTGTGCAGCCGAATCTGATCCATCGTCAGCATCGAGAGCGTGGTCTTGTAATTCCTCGACCTCCTCACTCGTCTGCCAGAAAAAGAGATATGGCGAGATTGTCGTGCCGAACAGTGCAATCAGGGCTGCGAGCGTCTCTCGCGACATCGAAAACGACGGAACAAAGACCGACGAGGCGACGTCACCCCAATCGACATCGACGACGAACATGACAACGAGATAAGAAATCAATGAGAGACACAACCAGCGAAGAACCTGTGAGTAGCGGTGATATGGGATGAAGATCTCTAGTGACATCATCACGGTGGCAAAAATGATGACCAACACAACTTCGGGCAACGGAATCAACATGCCTGTCGCAGCGGCCATCGAGCCAAGGTCAGCCCCGATGTTGAACGTGTTGGCACTCACCACCAAAGTGAGCGAGATGTACAACACCCACCGTGGCAATTCACGTTTGATGAGTGCAGCCAGCCCGCGCCCAGACATCAGGCCGAGACGTGCCGTCGCTTCTTGCACAGCAATCGCAAGCGGCAAGGCAACGATGGTTGACCATAGAAGCGAGAATCCGAATGCCGCTCCC
>SXWG01000126.1 GCA_005789925.1 Actinomycetota bacterium
AACCGCGTCGACGAGACCATCGTGTTCCACGAACTCTCGAAGAGCGAAGTGGTTCAGATGGTCGATTTGATGATCAAGCGTCTTGCCACGCAGCTCGAGAGCCAAGGCCTCGGCATCGAACTCACCCAGACCGCCAAAGAACATCTTGCTGAGAAGGGCTACGACCCGACACTTGGTGCTCGTCCGCTGCGTCGCGCCATCCAGCGCCTCGTCGAAGATGTGTTGTCCGAGAAGATTCTCTACAAACAGTTCGCTGCTGGTGAGATCATCGTGGTCGACTGCGAAGACAACCCCGAGGAACCAGGCACAAAGCATCTGGTGTTCCGTGCAGTCGAAGGCTTCCAGCCGCCGAGCAGCATCGAACTTGCCGGCGACGGAGCCGGACCTGCCGAGTGACGTCCTCGTCACGCATACGTCGCCTCGCTGCGACGACAACATTCTTCCTCTGCGCACTGTTGTTGTCGTCCTGCCGCGTCGACACCAACATCGGATTGTCAGTTAAGCCGAACGGCTCTGGTGACGTGACTGTCGAAGTCATCGCTGACGCCGATGTCGTCGCGCAAGCACCAGGGCTTGACACCGACTTGCGCCTCGACGACGTCCGCAACAGTGGCTGGAAGACAGATGGCGCGAAGAAGCTCGAGGACGGCAGCATGCGCTTGCTGCTCACTCACCCGTTCGACAACCCTGTCGAAGCGACCGCGATCCTGAATCAGTTGAACGGGCCGAAGGGTCCACTCAAGGGAATCGTTCTTGCACGCACCGGAAAAGACAACGACTCGACCTGGGACTTCACCGGACAACTCGCCATCAACGGTGGCACCGAGGCCTTCGTCGACGACGCGACACTTGAGCTGATCGGTGCAGCGCCATACGCCGGCGACATCCGTCGCTCAGGTCAAGAACTCGGGCAAGCAATCGGTGTCACCATGCGTGTGTCGCTACCCGGCGACATCGTCACCACCACAGCCCTGCAAGAAGAGGGAAAACTGGTGTGGCGCATCCCCATGGACGGGTCCACCACCGAGATCGCCACGCAAACCAAGGCCGTCGACGTCGCATCTACCGTGTCGCGGTTCTTCAAGCCGGTGCTCTTGGTCCTGCTCGTCCTGTGGGTGATCGCCATGGTCTTTCTGTACACGGTGGTCTCCAGTGCCCAGCGTCGAAGGTCTGCTGCAGGCCGCTTCTAGAGTCGCTCCGTGGCCAAACTTCGTCTCGTTCATCGCTGCTCTGATTGCGGAGCGACCCACCCCAAATGGTCAGGCAAATGCACGGCGTGTGGGGCATGGAATTCGCTCATCGAAGACGTCGAGGGGCCCGATGATTCCCTCGTGTCACTCGCCGCTGGCATGGCTCTTGTTCCCGCAGGTGAACCGGCCCCCATCGACTCCATCGATGCATCAATTGGCGCACCGGTAGCAACAGGCATCGCCGAGCTCGACTCAGTGTTGGGTGGCGGGCTCGTGCCTGGTTCAGTCACATTGCTGGGCGGAGAACCCGGCATTGGCAAAAGCACACTGTTGTTGCAACTACTCGCAGCGGCACAAGGAAAGACCTTGTACGTAACTGCGGAAGAAAGTGCGCAGCAAGTTCGCCTTCGCGCAGAACGCCTCGGTGCGCTGAAAGACTCTTTGTGGTTGTTGCCCGAGATGTCACTTCCTCACATCGTGCGTGCAATCGACGACGTACAACCAACTCTCGTTGTCGTCGACTCAATACAAACAGTTGCCGATCCCGAACTTGGCTCGACACCGGGCTCCGTGGTGCAAGTGCGTGGCTGTGCTCACCGTTTGGTGCAAGAAGCAAAGCGTCGCAACCTTCCCATGGTGTTGGTCGGCCACGTCACCAAGGAAGGTGGTCTTGCCGGACCACGTGTTCTCGAACACGTGGTCGACACTGTGTTGTCGTTCGAAGGCGAACGTCACCATGCGCTGCGGTTGTTGCGTGCAGCGAAGCACCGCTTCGGCCCCACCAACGAACTGGGCCTGTTCGAAATGACCGAGGCGGGTCTCGTTGGTGTACCCGATGCAAGCTCGTTGTTCCTGGCTGACCGTCGCACCGGTGTGCCTGGTTCGGTCGTCGTTCCCACGCTTGAGGGTCAGCGTCCGTTACTGGTGGAGCTTCAAGCACTCACCAACCCCCTCAGCGGTGGTGTGCAACCACGACGCAGCGCACAAGGTGTCGATCATGGTCGGTTATCCATGCTGTTGGCTGTGCTCGAACGCCGTGCGCGAGTCAGTCTTGCGCAACACGAGGTGTATGCGTCGGTGGTCGGTGGCATCAAACTGAACGAACCAGGCGCCGACCTCGGCTTGTGTCTCGCATTGGTGTCAGCAATCACCAACACTCCGTTGCCGGCCGATCTTGTGGTGTGTGGTGAGGTTGGGCTTGCTGGCGAAGTGCGCCAGGTGGGCCACATCTCGCGACGCATCACAGAAGCAGCACGACTTGGTTTCACACGAGCGATCGTGCCAGGGAATTCACCCGACACGCAGTCCGGAATCAAGTTGCAGAAGGCAACGACCTTGAGTGAGGCGCTCGCGGCCGCGGGCCTCGCTCATGAACCGTCCAAAGGATAAAGATTTTTCAAGACTGTCCTGGACCCCGTTTGTCGGTCCACCTGTTATGAGGCTAATACACAGTTATCGGCCCACCATATAGTGGCGAACTCGACCCGGGTCACAATAGGTGGCTTGAATGTTTTGTTCCTTGCACCAGTCACGCAAGGTCTCAGCAATGAACTCTGGTCCGTGATCCATGCGCAGAAACATTGGGGACCCCCGTTGTTCGCGTATCTGATCAAGGACAGCCATCGTGCCTGCAGCAGTGATACGTCTAGCCGCGTTGGTGGCTAACGCTTCACAAGTGAACTCGTCAGTCACATTCAAGATTTTGACTGGTCGTCCGTTAGCTGTTTCATCGAATTGAAAATCGATCGCCCACACATGATTTGGATATGTGCCACGAACAATAACCGGTTGACGGGCAATCTTGGGTTTGCGACGTTGAGGGCGTCGCACATGAAGGCCCTCTAGACGCCATAAACGTTGCACCTGTTTACGATTCACCGAGAACCCTTCACGGATCAACATCACATGAACACGCCGATACCCATAACGAAGATTTTTCACTGCTAACGCCCGGATCCGTTGCCTCAAACACGCCACTTGGGGGCTGCGAACATGTTCGTGACGCTGTGTGCTGCGACACTGGCCAACCACCAGGCACGCTCTTCTCTCTGACACCCCGAACTCGTCAACAAGAGCCAACACAGCGACCCGTTTCTGGTTCGGGGTCACCATTTTGCCTTAGCGACCATCCTCAACATGTCGTTATCGAGTTCCTTCTCGGCAAGAAGACGTTTCAACCGGGCGTTTTCTTGTTCCAACGTT
>SXWG01000127.1 GCA_005789925.1 Actinomycetota bacterium
GTGGACCGGCAGCTCGAGCAACAACTCGGGCTCATCGGGTAGCGGCAGCTCGGGCTCCGGTTCTTCCGGAAGTGGCAGCTCCGGGTCTGGGTCATCAGGCAGTGGTTCAGGTTTCGCGATTACGGCCAATGTCGACAGTTCCTCTTCGGTCGGAGTCACCTTTACCAACGCGGGAAGCTGCAATGGAAATTGGGGTCCGAACTCTAACTGCAGCATGAACGTAAGTTCGGCGTTCACCGTCACCAGTTCGGGTAGCACGATCACCGTTCTTTCAGCGAGCAATCCGAATCCGGCTAATTGTGTGAACTCAGACGCAAAGACGATGACCTGCACGCCGAACGGTGCTGGCACCATCACGTTCAGAGCAACGTAGGTACTTTTCGCCTCTCTCTGATGGTGTGAGCCATTTGTAGGGTGGCGACATGAAAATAGGTGTTCTCACCGGAGGCGGAGATTGCCCTGGGCTGAATGCCGTTATTCGAGCACTGACGCTGTCGGCCGTCACCAAACACGGCGCAGAGGTCATCGGCTTCTACGACGCCTGGGATGGCGTCATGGATGACCGCGCAATTCCACTGACGATCGACGCAGTGCGAGGCATTCTTCCGCGAGGCGGAACGATTCTCGGCACACGTCGGGGTGGACCATACGACCACGCCGACGGTGTTCGCCGAGTCAAGGAAACGATGGAGGTACGAGGTCTCGAAGCCCTCGTCGTGATCGGTGGTAATGGTTCATTGACCGTCGCATCACGGCTGCACTCCGAAGAAGGACTACCGGTGGTCGGTATTCCGAAGACGATCGACAACGACGTGGTCGGTACGGATGTCTGTTTTGGTTTCACGACTGCAGTGGAGATCGCAACCGAAGCCATCGACCGCCTTCATTCGACTGCTGAGAGTCATGATCGCGTGGTCGTCATCGAAGTGATGGGACGTGATGCAGGGTGGATTGCCTTGCAGTCAGGAATTGCAGGTGGTGCCGCAGTCATTCTGGTTCCGGAGCGTCCCTTTGACATCGACGTTGTCGCTGATCTTGTTCGTCGCCGACATGCACGTGGGCGTCAGGCGTCACTGGTCGTTGTCGCAGAAGGAGCGACGCCGGCGAACGGTGACTTTCCGGTGCCCAAATACGGCGCGGACCACATCGGTCGTCCGAAGTTGGGGGGTATCAGCGTCCCCATCGCTCACGAGATCGAACGGTTGACCGGCTTTGACACGAGGGTGGTGCAGATCGGTCTTGTCCAGCGAGGTGGAACCCCGTGTGCATACGACCGAGTGTTGTGCACGCGACTCGGCCTAGAAGTAGTCAGTGCGGTCATCGAACAAGATTTCGGAAAGATGCTGGCAGTGCGTGCAGAGAACATCGAGCGTGTTCCCTTGTCAGCCGTCGAAGGAAAGACCAAGACAATCGACGTGTCTTTCTACCAACAGGTAGCGGACGTCTTCTTCGGTTAAGCACCCACCAGATTCGTCAGCGCTTGCCAGAACGCTTTTTCTCGGCTTCACGCTCTCGTTGCTTGCGCTCTTTGCGGGCGGCTCGTTTGGCAGCTTGCCCAGCTTCATCTTTCTCGAGCACACCGATGCCTGCGGCGACGGGGAGTGCGAATCGATCATCGGCCGCGATGAGTTGCTTGAAACCCTTCAGAGATCGTGAGTACTGAACGACCATGAGGCGCACCGCCTCGAGACCGAACTTCTCGGTGATGGGAGGAAGAAGACCCTGCAACTCTTCGAGTGTCGGGTCGTCTGAAGCGTCGCCGAGAGCTTCGATGCTGTGACGCGTGCACGGTTCTGACAACAGAATTCCGACGTCGTGAGCAGCGCGTCGCCGACCAATTCCATCACGGATGAGACCGCCAAGCGACGCAGGCGATTCGAAAGCTGTGGCGGGCAAACCGGCGACCTTTGCAAGAGCGGTGCGAAGGTCGTCGTCGAGCGCCACGGCCAGAGCGGAGAGTGCGTCGTCGCTGCAGCTCGCGAGCAACGCTGCGTAGCGCTGGTCGAGAATGATTCGGTCTTTGTCTTCGCTCACGTCGTGCCTTTCGTCGCATGGACGGACACATAGGTTAGGCGTTGGCAAGCGCTTGTATCTCATGCACTCGAAGGTCGATGGGCACACTGATGCGTTGCCGCGCGAAGGGGATCGTCGGCCCGAAGCCCAATCCGCCCTTGATTGTCCATTCGACGCCAATGCGTCCCTTGAACACGCCACCAGGTCGACCGTCTGACGCGTGGAGAAATGTGTGCATGCAGTCTGACCGTGTCTTGTCCCCGTGGAAGATCGTCCACGTCCGGCCCGGCCCGTCACATTCGATCGTTGGTGAGCCGTCACCTGGGTTCAAGTAGATCTTGTCGGGAGTAGCGACAGTGCGCACGACGAGCGGTCCCCACGGTGTCGGAACGACTGCTCGCACAATCACTTCACGCCACAGTGCTTTTGACACCCAGAACCACGTTCCGACATTGACGACGAGATGCGAACGAAGCGGAGCGGTGCCGTACACGAGGTCGGGGAGACTGCGACGTGCGGTGTCGCTGTAGCTGCGCACGACTTTCTGTCGCGCTTCGTCAGACACCCAGTATGAGCGGGAGCTTGGTGCGCCGCCAGTGCATTGTCGTTGGACGAGTCGATAGAACTTTCCGTTTCTCGTCATGCTGACTTGTACGATGCTGCCGTTGTTCAAGTCGGTGCCACCCACGGCACGCCATCGGCACACCGTGGGCTCGTCGGTCAGCGGCACTTCGGTTACCTGTGTGGCGGGTGAGAAGAAATCGTCGATGAATTCAGCCCGAGCAACGATGTCGCCGCTCTCAAATGACGATGAACCAGATGAGCCGGGAGGCGTCGGTTCGTGTCGTGAATCAGCTGATGCGCCGGAGACGTCCACAAGCAGACTGCACAGTGCGGTGGTGAGCAATGCGCATGTGTGGCGACGTTTCATAGGTAAACCTCCGAAGATGCGAGCAGGTCTGGTCTGTTGGCGTCTCCCACGCACCCGGCTGGGCCGGGGCTTGAGTGTGACGCAGTACGGGACAGATGTGTCGGCAGGTGGGCCCAGTTGGCGGCAGTTGGCAGCCCGCTAGATTGGTCAGACCCCGATTTCGGGTCCGACATCTCCAAGGACCTCCATGACCCAGCAGCACCCCGATCTTGACGCTGAACAGGCCCTGATCGACCACGCCTACGACTGCCTAGAGCGCAGCCGGCAGGACGCGTGGAAACTGCGCGACATGAGCGAGCCGGGGCTCGGCGGAACGTTCCAGGCCCGCTACGAGCGGGATGTCTTCGACGAGGCACTGGTGAACCGTCTGACTCAGCTCGACCTTGGCGGCGCAGCTTTGGTGTTTGGTCGCATCGATCGACTGGCCGAAGCTCCCGAGTCACTCGAGACTTTTCACATCGGCCGTCTTGCTATCGCCGATGAAAATCGTGAACCAGTCGTGGTCGACTGGCGCGCTCCGGTTGCTGAACCGTTCTATCGCGCGACGGGACGCGAACCCAGGGGTTTGGCACGTCGACGTCACTTCGCCGTCGAAGGGCGCACGCTTCTCGGAATCGAGGACGAACTGTTCGGCGAAGGTCATTTGGGTGTCGGCCATGACGAGGGACTCGGCGGTGCTCAGGTTCCGGCGTCAGGTTTGCGGGGCTACAGCACGCTGTTGTCCGTGCTCGAGCGTGGACGCACGGGTCAGCTCGGCGACATCGTCGCCACGATTCAGGCAGAGCAAGATGAAATCATCCGCTCGCCACAGGCCGGAGTTCTCATTGTCCAGGGTGGTCCCGGAACCGGCAAGACCGTCGTCGCACTTCATCGTGCCGCGTATCTCCTCTATACATATCGTTTCCCCTTGGAAGATCAAGGCGTCTTGGTCATCGGGCCGAACCGTGTGTTTCTTCGCTACATCGAACGCGTGCTGCCCTCCCTCGGAGAAGCTGGCGTCGAACAAGTCGTACTGCAAGATCTCATCCCTGGCGCAGGATTTGGTGGTCGTGAGTCCTCCAGCGTCGCTCGCGTGAAGGGTTCGACTGTGATGGAAAAGGTCATCAGCAAAGCCATCGCAGATCGCGAGCGCGCAATGAAAGACGACGTCACCTTCCCGTTCCGTTCGGGGTATGTGCGCCTCCGTGCTCACGTCACGGCCGACATCGTGCGTCAGGCTCGCCGGCGCTACCACAGTCACAATGCCGGTCGTAAATTCGTCGAGAACGAGATTTGGTCAGCGCTCGCGGCGACTTGGCACGCCGACGTCGATTCCGACGAGATTCGTGAGACGTTGCGCACAACTCCAGAGTTCCGCGCTGTCATCGAACGGATGTGGCCTGTGCTCACCCCAGCGGAGCTATTGCACGATCTATTCGGAAGCAAAGCACTGCTCAAGTTGGCGTGCTCGAAGTACATGTCAGAAAGCGAGTACCTCTCTCTCTATCGCGCGCGTTCAGAAGACGTGAACGAGGTTCGTTGGACCGCCGCAGATGCTGCGTTGCTCGACGATGCCCGTGAACAACTCGGACCAGTTCCTGGGCGCGGAGGAAAAATCGACGATGCTGACGAGATACGCACGTATGGGCACATCGTCGTTGATGAGGTCCAAGATCTCACGCCGATGCAACTGCGTATGGTGGCACGACGCTCACTCAATGGTTCCATGACACTTGTCGGTGACATCGCACAAGCGACAGGCCCGCTCGCAGCTGATGACTGGGATGACGTGCTCGCACATCTGCCACGCAAGAAGGAACCACGTGTCATCGGGCTTTCTGTCGGCTACCGCATTCCCGCGCAGATTATGGAATTGGCCGACAAAGTGATGCACGCTGCACGGCCGGGACTTCGTGCCCCTCGCAGTGTCCGTCAAGGTGACGAATCACCGCGCATCGTCTCGTCGTCGAATGAAGAACTCGTCAATGTGACAGTCAACGAAGTCACTTCGATGCGAGAAAGAATCGAATCTGGAAATGTCGCAGTGGTGTGCCCTGATCACATGGTGAGCGACATCTCTGATGCACTTCACGCAGTCGGAGTTCATCACGGTCGTGCTCACGCGACAGCACTTGAGGCTGACGTCACGGTCGTACCAGTGAGTTTGGTGAAAGGTCTCGAGCTAGACGGTGTGGTGGTCGTCGAACCCGCAGCAATCGTCGCCGACGAGGTGCACGGCCTTCGTGCTCTGTATGTCGCGCTCACGCGCTCCACGCGCAGCCTGACAGTGGTGCATGCTCAGCCCTTGCCCGATGCGATGCGCTGAGGCGCACCGACCACGTCAGAGTTGTGAAAAGGCGTCGATGACGAGGCCGAGAAAGCGATTCGCTTTGTCGGCATCAGCAGGACGCTTGCGCTCGACCGCGGTCGTCATCATGTCGACGATCCGTCGCAAGTCCTCGACGACGTCAAGTTTCAATTTCTGAAGTTGTGGTTCGAGCACGATCCAGTTTGCTTGTGCGGTCGCGAGTGCGGCACGTGCTTCGTCGCCCCGTCCGTCAGCGATGGAGTCGCCGAGGTCTGCTCCGGCCAAAGCGATGTTCTTCATGAGTTGTAACGAGTCACCAGTGGGCAACGTGGTTGTTGTCACGACTGTGACCACAGGTGCGGTGGTGTCTGTGGACACGATGGTGGTCGCGCACCCAGACAACGTGAGTGCAGCAAAAAAGAATGCGATGGAGGGGGAGCGACACATGTCGGACGTTCAGGTGGTGACGAGTATTCGCGCACTAGCGAACGGTGTGACATTCACATCGCGGCCGAGAACCGACACGACGACATCACCGTTCTCATCGACGGCTGCCACTCGTCCACGTGTACCCGGAACGAGACTCGTCTTTTCAAGAAAGTCGAGCATGCCAGCCGCAAATTCGAGTTCTTCAGGAATGCGAGCGATTGTGAACTCGGCACCGGTGCCGAGTTGTGCGAGACGGACTGCATCGTCAGGTGGTGAATACTGACTTCCGGGAATGGGATTGCCGTGCGGGCACGTGGTCGGACTGCCGAGCACGCGATCGAGGGCCGCTTCGACTTTGGTGCTCATGACGTGCTCCCATTTGCCAGCTTCTTGGTGAGCTTCTGCCCATGAGAGCCCGAGCATGTCAGTGAGGAATCGCTCGGCGAGGCGGTGACGACGAACGACGCGCGTGGCCAATTCCTCGCCGCTCGATGTGAGACGAATGCGGGTATCGGCGATGGTGATGAGCCCTTCGGACTCCATGCGTTTGATCATCTCGGACACTGATGGCCGCGACACCCTGAGGCGCTCTGCAATGCGGGCTTGGATGACCTCGACGTCGTCCTCGCGTAGTTCGAAGATGCACTCGCAGTACTCCTCGAAGGCGGGGTGGTGCTCTCCGGGGTTCGGCATGGCGCCATCCTACAGAGCGGGTTTCTGGCGTGTCTTGGCGCACGGAGTGAACCTGTCACATCTGCTCACTACTCTTCGTCCGTGGCACAGCACCGCGTCCTTGAAGCGTTCTCACCGGCGGTGCGCGAATGGTTCGGCACCTCGTTTCCCGAACCGACTCCTCCTCAAATTCAAGGATGGCCGGCCATCGTCGGTGGTTCGCACACGCTGATCTGTGCTCCGACCGGCAGTGGAAAGACACTCGCTGCATTCATGGCATCGATCGACAAGTTGGTGACGTCACCCATTCCTGAGAAGACCAAACGCACGCGTGTGTTGTACGTGTCGCCGCTACGTGCTCTGGCTTTCGACGTCGAGAAGAACTTGCGTGCGCCGCTGGTGGGCATCGGACACGCAGCAGAACGAATCGGTGTCGACCATGTCATGCCGACCGTCGCCATGCGCACAGGCGACACATCGGCGCGAGAGCGCCAGGCGCTCGCACGTCAACCACCCGATCTGCTCATCACCACACCCGAGAGTTTGTACCTCATGCTCACGTCGGCAGTCCGTGAGACGCTCACGAATGTCGACACCATCATCATCGACGAGATCCATGCTCTTGCGCCGACGAAACGTGGCGCACACCTCATGCTCACGTTGGAACGCCTCGAAGAGTTGACCGTCACGCCACCGCAACGCATCGGTCTTTCAGCGACGCAACGCCCGTTGGAAGAGGTCGCACGCTTTCTCGGAGGTCAGCGCGACGGCACTCCGCGACCGGTGACGATCGTCGACACAGGAATCCGTAAACCACTCGACGTCTCAGTCGTCGTGCCAATCGACGACATGGGACGCATCGGCAGCGAGACGACCGAGTTGCGAAGCGGTCCGGCCACAGCGTCCCTCGCTCCACGTCGCACCAGTATCTGGCCGAGCATTTACCCCGAGATCCTGCGCCAGATCGAAGAGCATCGCAGCACCATCATCTTCTGCAACGCACGTCGGCAAGCAGAACGTCTGGCTGCACAGCTCAACGAGTTGCATCGCGAACAGACATCGTCAGCACAAGACAGTGGGGTTGATGGAAAGTCGCAGAGAGTCACTGACGAGCTCGTGAAGGCACACCATGGGTCGCTTGCACGCGAGCAACGTGTCGTCATCGAAGATCAGCTGAAGCGTGGTGAGCTCAAGGCAATCGTCGCGACCAGCAGTCTTGAATTGGGCA
>SXWG01000128.1 GCA_005789925.1 Actinomycetota bacterium
GGTCACCTTCGACGGCACGCCGGCCACGCTCCTCGGCGCCGACGGCCAGGGCTGGGCGATCCTCGAGCGCATGCTCGACATCGCCGTGGTGGCCCTGGCCGCCGAGCAGGTCGGTGGCGCCCAGCTGTGCCTCGAGATGGCCGTCCAGTACGCCAAGGACCGGGTGCAGTTCGGCCGGCCCATCGGCTCGTTCCAGGCCATCAAGCACAAGTGCGCCGACATGTTGCTCGAAGTCGAGTCTGCGAAGTCGGCTGCGTACTACGGCATGTGGTGTGCATCAGAGATGAACGACGAACTCCCGTCAGTCGCCTCGCTCGCCAAGGCCTACTGCAGCGAGGCGTACTTCCACGCTGCAGCAGAGAACATCCAGATTCATGGCGGTATCGGTTTCACCTGGGAACACCCAGCACACCTGTACTTCAAGCGTGCAAAGTCGAGTGAACTGCTCTTCGGTGATCCGACGTATCACCGTGAGCAGCTCGCGCAGCGCATCGGTATCTGAACCATCTCGCAGCCTGTGTCGCCTGACATAGCGGTGTCGCAGATGTGCTGTCATCGCCCGTCAGGCCAAACAAGAGTGAGTCACTGACGTGTTCATATTCCTCGTCTGCATGTCGGTGGTGATCGTATTTGTGATTGCCGCTGTCACTGTCGGCCGCGAGGCGCGCCGTCTTGATGCGGTCGCACCACGCGCCGTCTATGACTTTGAGGTCGCCGTCGCATTCGTGGCCGATGCTCTTCCTGAAGCGACGCAGGCCCGACTGACACCTGACGAGCTTCGTTCGCTGCTGGTCGCTCACATGCGTTGGCTGCACGCCAAGGGGTTACAACCGGACAAAGTCGTCGATCGTCCCCAGGACATTGATGAAGTGCTCATCGTCGATGAATTGACGGTTGCTGCCTACATGTTGGGCGCAGCAGAAGAGAGTGGCATCGAGGTGCTCGACGACGTCGATGTGGTGAACGTGGTCGAAGCGCACCTCGCGTATTTCGACGCGATCGGGGCGATTGGTCCGGAGCCTGAAGGAGAATCGTTGTAGGTCGACGTGTCTGGTTCAATGCGAATCAGACGAGAGCACGTCGAAACCAGCGAGCCACTGTGTGACTCGGCGTTCGCTCTCGCGTGCTTGCGTCGCGACTTTGTTCGTGCCGACCACTGGTCGCAGGATGGTGCGTACTTCGGCATTCTCGCCAAAGCCGTCTGCGTATTGCACTGAACCAAGCAGGCGTGCCTCCGCGACCGTGGGGTGGGCGAGGAGTCGCATCATCGGCTGTGCGAGCATATGGTCAGGTCGGCCGGCCGTGAAGAGTCGTGCCACCAGTTGTTCATTGACTGTGATGAAGTCGCGTGCTCCGGCCTGAAGTTGATCGATGATCTCGCGTGAGTGCACGGGTCCACGCAACACTGCTTCACCTTCTGCATAACCCGACACCGATGGCTCGTTCGCCTGGAACATCGCTTCGATGACAGGAACGGCGCCCGCCAGCGCGGCATGAAATTGACGATGACGAGGAAAGCCCGTGAGCCACGCCGACATCGCCTGATTGTTCAATGGGTATGACGCCCAGAGCAGACCAAGGTAGATGCCTTCGAGATGGCCGTGCCATCCGATGAGACGTAGACACCGCTCGAGGCTCGCTTGCACTGATCCACGCCAACCAACATCAACAAAACCGACGCGATGGGCGGTCAACAAGCTGGAGTTACTTAAGTAGTCGGACAACTGTGCGAGCCGAGAACTCGCGACGTTGACGATGTCACCCTCGATGTCTCGGAACACGTGTGACAGTGCGCGACGCGAGTTCTTGTCGTGGATGACCGAGTCGGAGGTCAAGTCGTGACGCGCGAGAACATCACGGTACGACTCGACGTCGAGATCGATGCGCGCGAAGTGTTCACGAGTCGGTGCCGCCCACAGCCCACCAGTGAGATTGTCCATGTCATGGTCGCTGATGCCGCCGGCCAATGCGGGTAGGTACAGCGAGCGACGCGAGAAATGCAGGTAGCCATGTGAGCCTGAGGGTGTGCGCACGAAATTTGTCGTGATGTCCTCGAGCATCTTGCAGTCACGCGACGTGAAACTGAGGAAGTCGAGATCATGCGCTCGCGCCGTGTGCAGTGCATATGCCGTGAAACCGGCCACCATGGGTCCGAGATGGGCGTACCCCAAGGCGTGGGCATCGCCGCTGTCTGGTTCGTATTCGTTCACCGCTCGAGCAACGACCGCAGACTCAAGCACGGGCGTCACATTGTTCGCAGGTGGTGCGGCGGGGCGAATGTGATCGTGGGGGTGGGGCAACACCGCAGCGGTCATGCCGACACGTTCTGCGCCGAGGCCGTCGACTTCGTGCTTGTCGCCGATGTGCAGGCCTCTCTTCGGGTCGAGGTTCAACTGGTTCGCGACGAGACCGAGCAAACCGTCGCGCTTTCCCGAACCCATGTCGCCCGAGACGAACACATGGTGCATGTCGAACCCGTGCCGTGCGAGCCATGCCGAGATTGTCTCGGTGGAGTGATACATGTCGGACACTGCGACGATCGTCTTGCCCTTCGACTGCGCGTAGTTAAAGAGTGCTTTGCCGTTGTCCCGCACGGTGATGAGCGACGTCTCGACATCGATCTCGGTCGTCACGGCGTCATCGACGTCGACTCGTCCGGCGAGGTCGCGGTTGAATCGCATCCAGATGTCATGGAGCGACACTTCGACCGAACCGGTGTCGTTGAATCGTTCGCGTCGCGCCAGGCGTTCGGCGCGCATTCGACGACGGACGAAGGACTCGCGGTCAATGTCGCTCACCCAGATGCGATCAGCGAGCGCCTCGTGCAACACGCTGAACACATGCACGTAGTGACTGACAGAGCGTTCTATGAGAGTGTCGAACACGTCGAACGACACCCACGTCGCCTTGTCGATGAGAGGAAGGACCTCGGCGTGAGAAGTCATCACTTGCGGCGTAGTCGGCGCACGATGCGACGCACCACACCCGGTCGCGCAGCACTCAAATGGAATTCACCAAGTGCGTGCACGAGTCGCACTTGCTCGACCGGCACGTTCGGAGTCTCGTGCCATGCGTACTTCCACAAGTCACCCATCGCTTTTTGGTAGCGGAAGTCCAGTTGCAAGCCATGTTCCAGGTCGAGCACTTCTGGAGACAGCACTGCGTGGCGTTCGCTGAGTTGCCACTGCAGGAGCAAGAGCCGATTCGACGTGCCGACATACCGCACGATTGCAACGAGCAATTCATGGACTTCCCGTGGTTCATACAGGCTTCGTATCTCGCCGAGATGTGCCGCGAGCCAGGAGGTCTTCACGACGAGTGCGCCCGGCTGCACCATGCCGAGGCCGAGCACTGTCGTTGGGGTGGCAGCAAGTGCATGTTCGCCGAGTACCAGTCGGTACACCTCGCGCGTGGACGGTGGTTGACCTTCGAGCAACAAGTACGTGCTCGGGTGAATGAGTGCATCAGCGGTCGACTCCAAGGCCGGTTCAGCGAGGGCCGCGAGAGTTCGCTCGAGACCGTCTTCATACAGCCGCACTCCGGGGGTGACGATGCACAACCAGTGGGCAGCAGTCTGCAGAATCGCGCCACCCAGAGTCGCAAGGGATTCGCATTCGACGATGTCGACACGGTCAGCGAGGCGCTCTGCCACCATGTGTCCGGCGGCAACGTCGTCGGTGCGGACGGTGATAATCGCGAGCGCTGTCATTGCTCGTCAGTGTACGGCAGTGCGCACGACGGGTCGGAACACGCCAAAGTGCTCAGATCATCATGTTGAAATTGTCGACGACTGCATTGCCGATCGTGGTGTCGCCCACAACATCGACGCGGCTGCGTGCGTCGGAGCCGGAGATTCGACCGCAGGCGAGGGCGATGAATGTGTTGCTGTCCATCGACACTTCGGCGCGAACCTGTGGCGGCCGAATCGACACGACAGCTGCTCGACCATTGGCGACCGTGACGACGACGTTGCGTGTCACTGGTCCGGTCACATTCAAAACGACGGTCTCGCCCTCTGGTGTGGCTGCTCGTTTGCCGACGACAATCGGCACGGTTCGTAACAAGCGATCGACCGAGAGGTGAGCGCTCGGAGAATCGTCGTTTCCTGGAAGACCGAGGGCTGTGCGGATGTCCTGTTCGTGGACCCAGCAGTCCATGACGCGAATATGCAGAAAATCAGCAAGCGTCCCTGGCCCAGTCGGCGTCACCATCTCTTTTGCGAAATATGCATCGTCGCCGCTCTTCAACGCTGACAAACGAGTGACGACGAGTTCATTCCATTCAGCAAGCACTTCGACGCCGAGCTTGCCGCGACGCTGTTCGACCTCGTTTTCGTTTGCTGCTCCGATCGGGTTCTTCACGTACTCGCGTTGCGGAGCCTTGACCGTGCTCGCTGGCAGGCCATGCAGGAACCGTTCTGTGCCGATCATGTGCGAGACGTTGTCCTGTACCGACCAGCCCGGACACAACGTCTGGGTCTTCCATTGTTTCTCGTCGAGCGTCGCGCACAGGGCGGAGATAGACGCCCAGGTGTGTTCGAGTTTTTCGATGGTGTCTGTGGGAATCATGTTGCCGCTTTCAATCAGTGTGGTTTCAATCAGTGTGACGTAGTGCGAGCGGACGGGTCACGGCGCGGGGTTCATGATGGTGGGCCACTGGCGTGCACCGAGATATGGGGAGAACAGGTCACCGATCATCTTCATGTCCAAGTTCAGCTTCGGGGTCTTCAACTCGTACAGGCCTGGGAACCTGCTGTAGGCCACAGTCAATTCCCACAATTCCACTGCGCGCTCTTTCGGTGGTGCGGGTACGACAACGGGGCCGAACACCGCGCGTCCGCCCGGAATGATGATGATCGGCACACCGAAACCACCGTGCAACCGCACTGCCTCATCGTGGTCGTTGCGGACGTCATCGTGAGTCGTCTCGTCAGCGAGAGCTTCGTCCCATGCTTCGATCGGTAGGCCAGCTTCTGCAAGCAGTTCGCGCGCCACCACAGGGTCGTACGGCCGACGACCTTCGATGTGCAACGCGTGACCGCATGCCTCGTAGTAGCGGCCACACCAATCCATGTCACGACGACGGAGCCACGCGGCGACACGCATGGGAGTCCAGCCATATGCGATGTCGCGTTCCCACGGATGCTTGCCACCGTCGACCCGGTTCACTTCTTCGAGACTGAAGAACTTCCAATCGATCTGTAGTCCGGTCGTCTCACTCACGTCGCGGATCCATCGCGATGTTTGATAGGCATAGGGGCACATCGAATCGAAGTAGAACTCGATGCGCTCGGGAAGTTCGACGCTCACTGCCATGGTGCCCTCCGATGACGGCTGTTGCAGATGAAACTACATCTGGACGGCGGTCTGCGGACGAGCCGGCGACTACCGTGAGCGTCATGGAACGGCCCACGAAGTTCGAACACAGTCGGTTTCTCGGTGACAAGCGCACCCAGTTGGTGTACGACCTGGACGACTGGTCCGACGAGGACGTCATCAACGACATTGTCGACGCCGGTGTCGGCCTCACCTTCGGGCCCGATTCACTCGCCGAGGCTCGCAACCGTGGATACACCTTGGCGATGCCGGGTAAGACGCGTCGCATGCGCAAGCCACGCCAATAATCGTGGACAGCGCGCCACTGCAACGCCGATCAAGAGCGTGATCGCATCGTGAACGGTTCCTTCCAGTCAGGCGGATTCACGCTCGCAAGGCACCTTGCAGTTCCCGTCGGTGAACGTAAGAACCCTCCGGGAATCATCATGTGTCATGGGTTCCCCATCGGCCCGCTCGATGCACGGCAATCGGCACTCACGTTTCCCGAGTTGATGGACCGCATGGCACATGATCTCGGGGTAGCGGCACTCACGTTCACTTTTCGCGGTTGTGGAACCAGCACCGGAGATTTTTCATTGCAGGGTTGGGTGGACGACTTGCGTGCAGCAATCGACCATCTCGAGGCAGAAGTGTCGCCATCTCGCATGTGGTTGGTGGGAACGAACACCGGCGGCTCGCTTGCGATTTGTGTGGCAGCCGATGATCCGCGCATCGCAGGGTGTGCCGTGCTCGGACCACGTGCTGACTTTGACGACTGGGCGGCGCAACCGCGTCGTTTTCTCGAGCATGCGCGCGAAATCGGTGCGGTACGAACGGTTGGTTTTCCTGCGAACTTCGAAGAGTGGAGTCGTGAGCTTCGCCGATTCCGACCGACCGATGCCGCACGTCGACTTGCTCCGCGACCGCTACTTGTCATGCACGGTGAAGACGATGAAAGCGTGCCCGTCGCTGACTCGCGGCTCCTTGCCGAGACTCACGGTTCAGCGGAGTTGCGCGTCGTCGCCGGTGCTGGTCATCAATTGCGTCATGACCCGCGGTCAATTGCCGTGTTGATGGGTTGGCTCGACCGCCAGATTCACGCCTGAGATGCGGCGTGGCCGTGCGGATGTGCGCTGTGCCATGCGAACGCAGACGCGATGATGTCATCGAGTAATCGACGTGATGTCCAGCCGAGGACACGCTCTGCCTTGCTCGCATTCGCAAAGTAACGCGCTGGGTCGCCCGCTCGACGAGGTGCGATGTCGTAGGGAACTGCACGTCCGGTGACGCGTTCGGTCGTCGAGATGATGTCCATCACCGATGTGCCGACGCCAGTGCCGACGTTGCAGATCATCGTGTCGCCACCGCCGCGTAGGTACTGAAGCGCAGCGACATGAGACTCAGCCAGATCTTCGACGTGTATGTAGTCACGAATGCCCGTGCCATCAGGAGTGGAGTAGTCGTTGCCGAACACCTTCAACGCCGGCGCGAATCCGAGAAGTGCCTTCATGACGTGCGGGACGAGGTTCTGCGAATAGCGCCAATCTTCGCCAAGCGTGCCGTCACTCGCGGCGCCGGCAGCATTGAAATAACGCAAGCTGACACTGCGCAGATTTCTCGTCGCGGAGTACCACTCAAGAATTTGCTCGGTCATGCGTTTGGTGGCGGCGTAGACGCTCTCGCAACGAACCTCAGCATCTTCGGTCACCGGAACGATGTCGGGGTCGCCGTAGATGGCAGCTGTCGATGAGAACACGACATTTTCGACCCCTGCAGAGACCACAGCCGCGATGAGCGAATGGGTGCCCGCGACGTTGTTGTCGAAGTATTTCGTCGGGTTCTGCATCGACTCGCCGACGGCCTTGTAAGCCGCGAAGTGAACGACATCGGACACTTTGTGCTCACGACACACTCGTGTCACCAGGTCACTGTCGGCGATGTTTCCCACGACAAGCGGAACGTCGTTGACGGCAGCACGATGTCCGAGTTCAAGGCTGTCCAGGACGACGACCCCAAAACCACGTTCGACGAGCAACCGAGTGGTGATTGATCCGATGTAGCCGGCTCCACCGGTGACGAGGACTGTCATCGGTGAACGACGCTACCGGAGTGGCTTGTCGCGCTTGTCGACCCCAGCTGCCTTCTGGGCTTTCTTTGTCGCTCGTACTTTCAACAACGCGTCATGTGAGTCGATGTCGGCGATGCTCCGCGGCACATTGTCTCCGAATTCGCCTGCGGCATGTTTCCATCCGCGAGGTCGGACGCCAATGCGCTTACCGAGCAGTGCGATGAAGATCTGGGCCTTCTCGTCGCCGTAGCCGGGCAGAGTGCGCAACCGTTGGTACAACTGCTCGGCGGTGGTGACGTCAGCCCAGATGTTCTCCGCCTTGCCTTTGTAGTCACGCACGATGATCGCGCACATGCCTTGGATTCGCTTTGCCATTGCGGCGGGGAAGCGATGAATCGCAGGCTTCTCTAGACACACCTGCAAGAACTCGTCGGGGTCCATCTCGGCGATGCGTTTGGCGTTCAGATGTCCGAGGCGTTTTTTCAGGGTTGGACCGCCGTTGAAGGCCCACTCCATCGGGACTTGCTGGTCGAGCAACATGCCGATCATCAACGCGAGCCCGTTGTTGTTCAAGAAAGTGTCAGACTTTGGGTCACCGGTGACGTACAACGTTCCACTCATGCCTGGTCAGTCCTTCGTGAGGCCGTGGGGTAATTCAGGGTCGATGCCGAAGTCTGCGATTGCTTTCGCAACTGTGTCGCGTGTGATGCCATGACTGCCGACGAGTGTCGTGAGCACGGCAATGACGACATGCGCCGCATCGGTCTCGAAGAAGCGTCTGAGTGACTCACGCGTGTCGCTTCGGCCCATGCCGTCGGTTCCGAGCGCTAGGTACGTGCGACCGGGCAGATACGGCGACACTTGGTCGGCAATCACGCGCATGAAATCGGTGACGGCCACGATCGGCGCGGTGCCGACAGCGAACGCTTGCTGCACGCGCGCAACTCGAGGATTCTCGAGCGGATGCAGTCTGTTCCACCGCTCGACTTCCATGGCCTCGTCACGCAGTGTCTTGAATGACGTCGCGGAGAACAAGTTCACGTCGATGCCATACGACCCACGCAAGATACGGGCCGCCTCATGTGCTGCTCCGAACGCACTTCCAGAGAACACGATCGATGCATGTGTGGCGCCAGACTCAGATTTCTTCCATTCGTACAGTCCACTGACGATGTCTGCGTCAGTCACGTGCGACGGTCGGGCCGGCATGACCATGTTCTCGTTGTAAAGAGTGAGGTAATAGAAGACGTCCTCAGGCATCGCGCCGTACATGTGGTCGATGCCGTGCTTGATGATCGCGGCGACTTCGTAGGCGAACGACGGATCGTATGCGCGACATGCCGGGATGGCCGACGCCAACAGATGGCTATGGCCATCTTGGTGTTGCAGTCCTTCGCCGAGAAGTGTGGTGCGACCGGCCGTGGCTCCGAGCAAGAAACCTCGGGTACGTGAGTCTGCTGCTTGCCACACGAGGTCGCCCGTGCGTTGCATTCCGAACCTCGAATAGAATATGTAGAATGGCACCATCGGTACGCCTCTCACTGCGTAGCTTGTGCCGGCTGCGATGAAGCTGCTCATCGAGCCAGCTTCGGTGATTCCTTCCTCGAGGATGCGTCCCTTCGCAGATTCGGTGTACGACAACAGCAGGTCGTGGTCGACGGGCTCGTACTTCTGTCCATGAGCGGCATAAATCTTGTGGTCACGGAAGAGTGAGTCCATGCCGAACGTGCGAGCCTCATCCGGAACGATCGGTACGACACGATCACCGAACTTTTCGTCTCGAAGCAGATTTCGAAGAAGACGGGTGAACCCCATCGTCGTGCTGACCGCTTGCTCTCCCGAACCGGCGTCGAACTCGGTGAACACCTCGGCACTTGGCAGCGTCAGCGGACGGCGCGTGCGGGTGATGCGCCGCGGTAGGTATCCGCCGAGTGCACGTCGCCGCTCTTGCATGTATTGGTATTCGACCGAATCTTCAGGTGGCCTGTAGTAGGGCGGATCTTCGGCTTCGATCGCTTCATCAGGAATCTCGTTCTCGAGATGAAGGCGCTCGCGCAAACGACGCAACTGCTCGGCGTTCATCTTCTTGATCTGGTGCGTCGCGTTTCGACCTTCGATGTCAGAACCGAGGGTCCATCCCTTGATGGTCTTGCACAAGATGACCGTCGGACGCCCGGAACCGAGGTTCTCGACTGCGGCGCGATATGCGGCGTACAACTTGCGATAGTCGTGACCGCCACGGGGCAA